>JAKISF010000011.1 GCA_021648725.1 Bacteroidales bacterium
AGTTTATCAAATAAAATCAGCGATATTAATAGCTTGTATAATTTGTTCTAAATTAACAATTTACAATCAAACTAACAACTTTTTTTCATTATTTCGAGCATTTTTTTAACTTCGTAAAGTAGAATTAGGTAAAACAAAAAATAAAAAGGAAATAGTTAATCTATATAATGACTTATCTGCAGAGATGCTGAATCAATGTTCAGATTCTGCATTATATTATGCGGAGAAAGCCCTGCAACTATCAAAAACATTAAAATATAAAAAAGGCACTGCATATTCATATTTGTCTTTGGGAAGCGTTTCAATTGTTGAGGGTAAGCTTGATAAGTCTTTTGATTGTTTTATGAATGCGTTAAATATATTTGAAAAAGATAATGATTCAATAGGTATAAGTAAATCATATTTAAAACTTGGCTATACATATTATCACCTTAAAGAATTTACAAAAGCACAAAAATATAATATGCTTTCGTTACAATTTTTGAAAAGCAGCGATTATAAAGAACTTCAAAACACATACAATAATGTCGGTTTGGTATATTCATCATTGGATATGCCTGATTCTGCACTATACTACTATCAAAAATCAATTAGTTCTTCAAAGAATATAAACGGCAGAAAAAATATCTTCTATGAGTTAGGAAACATTGCAAACCTTCACTTAAACAAGGGAAATTATAAAAAAGCATTAGAAACCTATTTGGAAGTTAAAAAGATGTCAGAGGAATATAGGGATAAAAGTTCTGTTTCAATTTCATTTTGTAATTTATCAGAAGTTTATTTTTTAATGGCTGAAAAAGAGCAAATTATTAACAAGAAAAAAAACTACAACCGGCTGTCTGTAAGTTATGCCGATTCTGCATTAACTACGGCCAAGTCTGTTAATTCTCTGATTTTAATAAATTATTCTTATGAGCGATTATTTCAATCATATAAAGGATTAAATGATTATAAAAATGCTTTTTTATATTTGGATTCATTTGTAACTGTTAAGGATAGTTTATTCGATATAAGTAAAATTTCTGAATTTGAAAAATTAGAGAACAAATATCAAACAGAGAAACAACATTTAGAGATAGAAAGTTATAAAAAAACTGAAAACCTAAACGAAGCGATAATAAAAAAGCAAAACCAAACAATTTTGTTCGGAATTATTTCAATAGTCATTATTCTTGGTCTTTTTTTATTCTTGATATTATCATACAGAAAAAAACTTAAAACCAATAAGGAAATCAATGAGAAAAATAAGGCAATATTAAATCAACGTTCTGAAATTGCTGCTCAAAGAGATAAAATGAGCGAATTAGCTTTTGAATTGAAAAGAGCAAATAAGAAAAAAAATAAAGCCAATAAGCGTTTGAGTGAATTGAATGAATCTGTTATAAAACAGAGAAAAGAAATTGCTTCACAAAGAGACAAAATGAGTGAGTTAGCCTTTGAATTAAAGAAATTAAACAAAACAAAGAATAAGTTTATTTCTGTGCTTGCCCATGATTTAAAAAACCCTTTTCAGTCAATTTTAGGTTTCTCCGAGTTAATTAAAGAGCAAACACTAAAAGGTAAGTTTGATAAAGTAAACATGTTTTCCGATTATTATTTATAATACAGCTGCCGGCACATATAATTTACTTGAAAATTTGTTAGATTGGGCAAAAGCACAAGCCGGAATTATGAGGTATAAACCCGAAAACATTTTATTATATGATATTATTAAAGAGAGTATTTATATAATAAGAAATTCGGCAGAAGCTAAAAATATAGATTTAAAAGTGCTGTGTGATAAATCAACGGAAGTATTTGCCGACAAATCTATGATAGCTGCTGTTATAAGAAATTTGGTTACTAATGCGATTAAATTTACTGAGCGAAACGGAGAAGTTATTGTAAGTTCAGAAAAAAATAATCAAGATGTAATAATAACAGTTAAAGATACCGGAATAGGGATTAAAGAAGAAAAATTTTCAAAGTTATTCAGAGCTGATTTTGATTTTTCAACTTTCGGAACAGAAAATGAAAAAGGCTCAGGTTTCGGCTTGTCTGTTTGTAAAGATTTTATACAAAAAAATGGCGGAACAATTAAGGTAAAGAGCAAACAGGGAGAAGGAAGTTCGTTTATTATAACAATACCGCTTTCAAAACAAAACTAAGTTTTCTATGTTTTGAATAGATAGTCTTTACAATATTATTCTCTTTGATAATAAACTTTCCTTATTAAAAACAGATTATATTAATTAAAATTTAAAATCGCTTTAAATCATCAAAACTGAAAGTCCATTCCGGAGTATTTAATTCTCCTGATTCTTTCAATTTATACCAAGGAGATAAATTCTCATCATTCGGGTTTTTTAGTATATGAATATCCTGTGCCGGCATATAACTTTGCGATAACATAAAAACAATTTCTCCTGTATCATTTTTTGCAACATCCATAACGCTAACAGCATGTCCGTAAGGATTTCCTTTTTGTATAAAAACATCTCCGATTTGAATATTTCTCGGCGACTCCACTTTTTTAAGCTCCTTTTTCAAAGATGCAGTATTAGCATAAGAAAAAATATAATCCATATACTTTCTGAATTTTTTATGAGAAAAATCTCCTTTTGCATAAGTGCTGAAAAATCTCGGTTTTCCGTCAGACAAGAAATTAAAATGAATGTCAGAATATCTTTTTTGCCCAAATAAATATTCTCCTCTTAATCGCATTACGGCATCTGCACATTGTTGCAAATCTCTTGTTCCTGCATCAATTTTCAGTACGGCAAATTGTACCGATTGATTATATTTCGGAATTATAAATTAATTGGGTTAATTGCTTTTTTTAGTTGTCATGCTTAATTTTACTAATGTTTCAAACATATCATCATCTTTACGATTATTGAATTTAAAGACTGTTTCTGCAACATACAAATGTAGTTTCTTTTTTGAAACGTGATGATGTTGCCCCATTATCTGCCTTTTTATAAAAGCCCAAAAACTCTCTATAGTATTTGTGTTAATGCCTCTGTATGAATACATTTCAGAATGTTCAATTTTAATATGTTCTATTATTTTGCTAAACTGGCTATACCCTTTAAATTCATCAGTTATAACAAGGGATTCATCTTTATTCTTAACATGCTTTTCGACTAATTGCTTTAATTCTTTGTATGATAATTTTTTCATTACTTCAGCAACAACATTTCCGTCTCTCTGTACTAAACCAACAACCGGTATTTTCTTTTGAGAGCCTCTGCCACGTTTTATATCTTTATCACATGCAACATAACGCTTTGATTTTGTTTCAAAATTAAAACCTTCTTTTTTATATTCTTTGATTTTTTCATCTAATTCTTTTCGCTCTTTTGGTTCTAAACATTCATCGTTTGACATCGGACGTGGTTTGCCTCCGACAAATGTTTCATCTTGTTCTAAAATTCCTTCTAATTTAACTTCGTTGTTTTCTAAAATCATCATTTCCCTTATTTTATGATAACTATTAAGGGCAGTTGGATAGCTAATATCAAGATTTCTTTGAAGTTGTAATGCTGATAATCCTTTTTTTGCATCTGATATAATACTAAACATAAAAAGCCACTTTTTTAATGGTATTCTTGTATCGTGCAAATATGTATTTGTAGTAACAGAGAAAGATTTTTTACAATATGTACATTTAAACCTTTTGTCTTTATTTCGGTTTCCTTTATGCAGTTCCCCACAATAAGGACATTTACGTTTATTTTTCCAACGAAATGATTCAAAATATTCAACTGCATCAATGTCAGTAGTAAATTTTTCTGTTATTTGGATAATGTTCATTTTATAGTTTTTCCTTCATATATCGTTTGTACTAATTTTTTAATTTTAGATGGTTTTTCATCTAAAATATTTGTTGCCAAATTTTCAACATCCTTACATTCTAATTCAAGATAGTTTTTATATTTTTTATTTATAAATTCTCTCCTTTGTTCTTCGTTTGCAAAATCAAGACTGTCTAAATCAGATTTAAATAAATTTCTATTTCTAATATCATATATAATTTTTGTTATTTTTAATTCTGTTTTTAACTTTTCAATTTTGTAGATTAAAAAGTATGCTAATAAAAATATTCCAATAGCACTTATAGCCTGAAATATCCAGTATGTTTGTCCATCTATTTGAATTATTTCCATTTCTTGATTATTTATTGTTAAATTGAATAAAGACCATAAGGATTCTATTTTTGTTAGAATTACAATTACTATTGATGCTTTAATTGTGAAATTTTTCATAGCTTTGGATTTTAGATTAAAACCACTAAATTAGCTATAAAAACACTAACGCCCAATTAATTTATAATTCCGTTATATTTTAATTCTCCGGTATATAAATACACTATGTTATCTTCGGTTTTTAATTCAAGATTTCTTAAATATTTCCCATAAGAATCGGAACCAACTTCAATTCTTGTGTACCCTTTAGGAACAGGTATTGATTCAACATTCGTGTATTTTGCTGTTTCCTGCTGTTCAATGGTGTTAAAAACAACTTTTTCAATAATCAAAGTGTCTTTTGTCTCTTTTTTATTGTCAGAATTTTGCGAATTACAAGAAATTGTTATTGTGCCGGCTGCGAGCAGAATTAAAATAATGTTTTTCATATTAAAAAATGCTAATTGGAATAATTCTGTTTTATACAAAACTAAAATTTATTTTAAATATTCTTTGTGTTTTAATAAATTTTACGGTCAATCAAATTGAAAGAGTTTTGTTTTTTTATTTACATTTGTGTTATAATCAGTATTTAAAATGAATAAAAAATACATCCTCGCATTAGACCAAGGAACAAGCAGTTCCAGAGCAATAATTTTTAACAAAGAACAAAACATTGTAGGTGTTGAGCAACAAGAATTTAAACAATTTTATCCGAAAGCGGGTTGGGTTGAGCATAATCCGCACGAAATTTGGGAAAGCCAATACCTTACAGTAAAAACACTAATAACCCGCTTAAAAATTAATCCCGAAGAAATTGCCGGAATAGGTATTACAAATCAAAGAGAAACAACCGTAATTTGGGATAAAAACACCGGAGAGCCTGTTTACAACGCAATTGTTTGGCAAGATAAAAGAACTTCCGCTTTATGCGAAGATTTAAAAAATAAAGGTCTTGAAAATTATGTAAAAGAAAACACCGGATTGTTGTTAGATTCATACTTTTCCGGAACAAAAATAAATTGGATTCTTGAAAATGTTGAAGGGGCAAAAAGCAAGGCGGAACAAGGCAATTTGCTGTTCGGAACTGTCGATACTTGGCTTATTTGGAAGCTTTCAGGAGGTAAACTTCATATTACAGATTATTCAAATGCATCGCGAACTTTAATCTACAACATTAAGAAATTGCAATGGGATAAAAAAATGCTTGAAATTTTAAATATTCCGGAGGTAATTCTTCCCGAAGTTAAAAACTCAAGCGAGATTTACGGAACAACAACAAAAGAACTGTTCGGTTGCGAAATTCCGATTGCCGGAATTGCCGGCGACCAACAAGCTGCACTTTTCGGGCAACAATGCTTTTCGGAAGGCGAAGCAAAAAACACATACGGAACAGGTTGTTTTATGTTGATGAATACAGGCAAAAAACCGGTTAGTTCAAAATCGGGCTTGCTTACAACAATTGCATGGGGATTAAACGGAGAAGTGACTTATGCACTTGAAGGCAGCGTTTTTATTGCCGGTGCGGCAATTAAATGGCTTCGTGACGGAATAAAAATTATAAACTCTGCTCCCGATACGGAAAACATGATTAAAAAAACAAATTCAAGCGAGGGTATTTATTTTGTTCCCGCTTTTGCCGGACTCGGAGCTCCGTATTGGGATATGAATGCAAGAGGAATAATTACGGGACTTACGCAAGGAGTAACAGAAAATCATTTTGTGAGAGCAACTTTGGAATCATTGGCATATCAAACAAAAGACATTCTTGATGCAATGTCATCCGATTCAGGAATAGAACTGAAAGAACTGAACGTTGACGGCGGAGCATCCGTAAATAACTTCTTAATGCAATTTCAGGCTGACATTTTGAATGAAACCGTAATAAGACCCGAAGTTGTTGAAACAACTGCTGCCGGTGCCGCATCTCTTGCAGGACTTTCAACCGGTTTTTGGACAGAAAAAAACTTAATGGTAAAACGAAAAATTGACAAAGAATTTAATCCGAATATGGAAGATTTAAAACGTAATGAACTTTATGCCGGTTGGAAACTTGCGGTTCGGAGGTGTATGTTGAAATAATTATTTTAAAATGAAAACAAGCCAAAAAAAAGCATACATATACGCAATATCTGCCGTTTTACTTTGGTCAACAGTTGCCGTATCTTTTAAAATTGCTTTAAGGTATGTAAATTTTTTGCAACTTCTGTTTTTTGCATCTGCTGTAGCTTTATTTACTTACCTTATAATAAGTTTACTTTCCGGAAAAATAAAAACGCTTTTTACAATAACGAAAAAAGAATTGCTGTATTCCTCATTTATAGGGTTTTTAAACCCCTTTTTATATTATGTGATTTTATTTAAAGCATATTCCTTGCTGCCGGCACAAATTGCACAACCCCTAAACTATCTTTGGCCTGCAATGTTGGTGCTTTTATCAGCTCCTTTACTGGGGCAAAAACTGAAAATAAAAAGTTTGCTTTCTGTTTTTTTTGGTTTTTTGGGAGTATATGTAATTGCTACTCAGGGTAATGTGTTTGATTTCAAAGTTGAGAAACCTTTCGGAGTTATTCTTGCAGCCGGAAGTTCTGTTATTTGGGCATTATCTTGGATATTTAATCAAAAAGATAAAAGAACAGGCGAAAAAAAGTTGTTTTGGGCATTCTTTTTCGGCTTAATTTATATTTCAATAAGTATATTCTTTTTTTCAGAATTTAAACTTCCGAAATTAAATGGAATTTTAGCAGTAATTTATGTTGGTTTATTTGAAATGGGAATTACTTTTTTCTTATGGTTAAAAGCACTACAAATAACAGACAGAAACGACAGCATAAGTAATCTTGTGTTTTTTTCTCCTTTTTTTGCTTTAATATTTATTCATTTTATTCTCGGAGAGAATATATATTACACAACTTTTATAGGTCTTATTTTTATTATATCAGGAATTTTTATTCAACAAATTAAAAAAAAACAAAGAAAATAAACATCTTTATCAAAAAAATAACGATTGTCAGAAACTAAAAGCATATTAGGAATAGATCCCGGAACAATTTTTACGGGTTGGGGGGTAATTAATATCGTAGGGAAAACACCCCAACTAGAAAGTTTTGGTTATATTGATTTGTCAAAAATAAAAGACCCTTATGAGAAGTTAAAACTGATTTTTAACAGAACAGTTCAACTAATTGATGAATATAATATTTCGGAAATGGCAATTGAAGCACCTTTTTTCGGAAAAAATGTACAGTCGATGTTAAAATTAGGCAGAGCACAAGGCGTATCCATTGCTGCGGCACTTTCACGAGATATTGCTGTTTTTGAATATGCACCCCGAAAAATAAAAATTGCAGTAACCGGAAACGGAAATGCCTCAAAAGAACAAGTTGCAGTTTTTCTTCAAAACATATTAAAATTTAAAGAAATTCCTAAAAAACTTGATGCAACTGATGGTTTAGCGGTTGCCCTTTGTCATAATTATCAATCAAAAATAATAGGTGGCGGTTCATATAAAAGTTGGAAGGAATTTATAAACAAAAATCCCGGAAGGGTTAAAAAGAAGTAATACGGTTAATTTAAACAATAAAAACCGGTTGAAAAGTTATTGTTTAAATATTATTTATTAAGTTTGTATTAGAAATATGTAAACAGTGCATTAAAAAAAGACAAAATTTACATACAAAATGTTATTTCCGGCAAAATAATTGTTTGCTATATAAAGTATTTATTTAAAAACCATAATATTATGAAGTTTACTAAGATTTTATTTATCGGACTAATCTTTTTTCTGTTTTCGGGCGGAGTTTTCGGACAAGAGTTAACTTATTCAGCTGCAGAAGGTTTGTTTAATGAATCTCAAAAGAAAGTATTAGAAAAAGCAGAAAAGTATATTGAAAAAGGAAACAAAAAAATAAAGCAAGCAGAAACAATCGAATCAAAATATAAAAAGCCGGAAAAGAAAAAGAAGAAAAAAAAGAAAAAGAAGAAAAAAAATAAAGCAAGTAAAACTGATAAAAAAACTTGGGAAGCAAAAAAACTAAGAATTCAAGCAGAAAAAGACTATCTAAAAGCATACCAAGATGCAACAACAGTTTATTCCGAAATAATTGTAGGAGCAGATTTTTTTGATGACGGAGACCACACAGAAGCACAAGCATTAAATGATGATGCCGTCAGCTTAATAGAAGATGCCGATAAAAAAATGGCGAAATACAATAAAAAAACCGGAGATAAGAAAGCATTAAAGAAAATGTCTTCTTCCAAAGTTAAAGGAGCAATAGGCGATGCAAGAAGATTAAAAGAAGATGCTTACGACAAACAAAAAGAAGCCTTAGATATTGTTTTAAACCAAGGGCGAAAAAAAGAATCTGTTGAAAAAGATAAAGCAGCATGGGCAAATGCTCAAAGCATTAATACAATTGCAGCCTATGAAGATTATATAGATAACTTTCCTTCAGGAAAATATGTAAGCAGTGCAAGGTCAATGATACGAAAATTAAAAGCTGAAGAAGAAAAAAATAAGCAACCCGTAATTAAATCAAACTATATTTTTAAAGTACAAATTGCAGCTTCAAAAGTGGCATTGTCAAATTATGAGTTAGCTTCTAAATACAGTAATACTGCAGAAATTGAAAAAGTATATGCAAACTATTATTATAAATACAGAGTCGGTTCATTCTCTACTTATTCACAAGCAGCAAGCCTAAGAGACAGGCTGTTACAATCTTCTGTTTATGATGCATTTATAGTTGTATTTGATAAAAACGGAAATCAAATTGAAGTTACTGATGATATGAAAAAATAAACTTCTGAACATTGTTTAAAAATATTTTAAAAAAAAGATTGTCATTAAAGGCAGTCTTTTTTTATACTTTTACAATAAATTTAACTTTATTATGGCAAAAATACTTGTAATTGACGACGAAAAAGCAATCCGAAACTCCTTGAAAGATATTTTAGAATATGAAAAACACGAAGTTATTCTTGCAGAAGACGGAAAACAAGGCTTAAAAGAACTTGAAAATAATGAATTTGAAATAGCCCTTTGCGATATTAAGATGCCAGGGATTGACGGTATTGAAGTTCTCGAAAAAGTTATTGAAAAAGGAATTGATGTTCGATTTATTCTGATTTCAGGACACGGAACGGTTGACACGGCAGTCGGAGCAATAAAAAAAGGTGCTTTTGATTTTATTGAAAAACCCCTTGATTTAAACCGCTTGTTAATTACAATTAAAAATGCTTTGGAAGTAGGTAAATTAGTTACCGAAACAAAAGTTCTGAAAAAACGTGTAAGCAAAAAATACGAAATGGTGGGCAATTCGGAAGCTTTACAACATATAAGAGAAATGGTTGACAAAGTTGCCGAAACTGATGCTCGTGTTTTAATTACCGGCAATAACGGAACCGGAAAAGAATTAGTTGCACATCGTTTGCACGAAAAAAGTAAAAGATGTAAACAGCCTTTTGTAGAAGTTAATTGTGCGGCAATTCCTTCGGAACTTATTGAAAGTGAGCTGTTCGGGCATGAGAAAGGTTCTTTTACTTCGGCACACAAACAAAGAACAGGAAAGTTTGAACAAGCTAACGGAGGCACAATTTTTTTGGATGAAATCGGAGATATGAGCCTTTCGGCACAAGCCAAAGTTTTAAGGGCTTTGCAGGAAAACAAAATTTCACGTGTAGGAAGTGATAAACAAATTAAAGTTGATGTAAGAGTTATTGCAGCTACAAATAAAAATTTAAAAGACGAAATTGCCGAAAAAAGGTTCAGAGAAGATTTATATCACAGGTTAAGTGTAATTTTAATTCATGTTCCTGCATTAAACGAAAGAACAGAGGATATTCCGTTACTTGCTGAACATTTTATGACACAAATTACAAAAGAACATGGTACTGCAAAATTAAAATTTGATAAAGCTGCAATAAAGGAACTTCAAAAAATAAATTGGACAGGAAATATTAGAGAATTCAGGAATGTTATTGAACGTTTAATTATTCTTTGTGATGAGAAAATAACAGCAAACGATGTGAAAATGTTTGCACAACCTATCGGGAAACAGTAAAACAAACCTGACAGGTGTTTAAAACTTGTCAGGATTTGAGCTTAGTGAATAAACCGATAAGATATTTTTATTAAAAATACATCAAGGGCATTTACCTTAAACATATCTTTTAAATTGTTGCCTAAATTAAATGCTCCGTCAGAACTGAAACCGGTTTTATCTTGCGACCAAACAATATATAATAAAGACCCCGGTTTATATTCCCACCTTAATACTAAATTTGAACGAAATTGCTGATAATTAAAATCCGGTTTTCCGATATAATAATCATAAATACCGTTACCGTTTTCAGATATTCCGAATATCTCATCATTTAACAAATAGTTTATTTCATTTTCCGGAAATGTATAAAACCTATCTTCATAATTGCTGTTTCTTGAATCTGTAATCTTTTTATAGTCAGAATATAAGCCTGCACTTATAAAGGGAGCACCGTAATATTGAACAGTAAAATCCGGTGTAAGATTAAAATTAATTCTAATTGTTGCAGAGAAAGTTTTTTGATTTATCGTACCGAATAAATACCTATCTTCGCCATTATAATTTTCGGTAGAAATATATTGAAGTTCGGTATTATTATAATTATACCTCGGAGATATTGAAACAGACAGCACATTTATCGGTTGATAGCGTATATTGGCAAATATTCCGTAACTTCTCGATGACTCGTCTTGTCCGTAATTATCCCAAAAACGAGTGTTAATGGTAAGTTTCTTTGTAGAATTTGTTCCGAGTCCGAAACTGTAATTGAAACCTCCCGGTGTAATCATTGCCGGACCTCCTCTTAAAATAGAATTGTCAACATTCTTTCGTTCAAAAGTAGCATTTAAACTTAACGTCCAAAAGTTTTTAAATTGCAACCAACTGCCTAATTGCCCGCCGAGAAATGTGCTTGTTCCGCTGTAATCCCAACCCGACCATTCGTTAGCATTTAGTCCTACTTGATTGAAAATTGAAAAAGGGTCGGTTATTTTATAACCTGCCCAAACATATTGAAACAATGTGTTTGCCCTTCTCATATATCCGATGTCGTTTAATTCAATTCCGGGAGAACGCCAAGTAAAATTTGCAGCATATCGCAAGCCTTTACTTGCTTGTTTTCCGAAGTTAATATTTCCGCCGTAACCGGATAAAACTGTTCTTGTTGAATCATAATTCATGTAATCGGCATCAGGTCTTTGAAAATATCTTCGAGAAGATAGCTGCTGCTCGGAAATGGCTGTTGTACTTCCTTCAATTCTGCTTCCTGCAAATTTTGCCGAAAAATAGTATTTTTTATTCTTGAAAAATTGCATAAAATCTAAACCGCCGGTTAAAGCTGATGAATTTAAGAAATCTAAATTTTTGTTATCAATAAATCGATATGTTGAAGTCATCATTCCTCCGAAAATTGTATTTCCGTCATTCATATCTTTTTGTAATCTTGCAGCTAAAAAATTTGTATATGGTTCAACTTCCTCGTTTCTTTCAATTCCGTTGAGGTTTATTTTTGCAAATTCTCTGTTTGTTAAACTTTCTATAATTCCTATTGAAACTCCGGACTTTGTTTTGCCGGTTAATTTAAGGGCTCCTATAATTCTTGTGTTTTCAGGCATTTTTACATATTCATCCCTGGATGTTTCCGGATAATATTTAGGGTTTGAACCCAACCTTCGCGAATAAAATAGATTATCTCTCGACCAAGGACTTCCTCCGGGTGTAATTTGATAATCAGTTATATTATTTCCTTCAACAAAAAACGGTCTTTTTTCGCTGAAAAATGTTTCAAATGCCGTTAGATTTACCTCCGAAGGGTCAGCTTCTACTTGTCCAAAATCCGGATTTACGGCAAAATCAAGTGTGAGGTTATTTGTAATTCCGATTTTTCCGTCAATTCCGGCATTAAATATTAAATCTTTTCCGTCGGCATAAGGGTTTCCGTATTCTTTTTCATATAATTCAAGTTTTGTTGAAAAATAAGGAGAAATCTCGATTTGCCTTTTCGGACTTAAGTCGTGAATACCGTTTAGTTCTCCGAAGTTACTTGTCCAACTTGATGATTCTTTCGGAATATATTGCCATATACTCCACTCTTTATTTCGGAATATATATCTTACAATTTCTAAACCCCAGGTTTGATTTTTCTTATTGCTGAAACGTAGCTGACTCAGAGGTATTTTCATTTCAGCTGTCCAACCGTTTTTTGTTTTTGTAGTTTTTGTTATCCATAGAGGATCCCATGTGTCATCTGTGTCTTCAATGTTGTCATTAACAGAAACAGCATCGGATCTAACACCCGAAGCACTAACGGCAAAAATAAATGCTGTTTTTTTATCATTATAACTGTCAATTTGAATTGCAACCAAATCTCCGTCCCAACTATCTCGCCTCGACATTCTTTTTTCAATTTTTTCGGGTTCGGAATCTAATGCATTAATTGCAACATATAAATTGTTATCGTCATATAATATTTTAAATTCTGTTTTTTGTGTCGGGTTATCAGCTTCATTTGGTTCAAGTTGAGTGAAATTATTTCCCCAACTGACTTTTTCCCATTCGTTTTCATCAATAATCCCGTCAATTTTTATTGATGATTTGTGTATTTTTTCAGTAGTGTATGATGACTTTGTTTGCCCCGAAACAGAGACATATAAGATACTGAAAATATATAAAAGGAATATGCATTTTTTCATTTTGGTTAAAGTGTTTTAAAAGTTAAGATGTTTTATTAATTATGCCAAATATCGTATTTTATCATTAATAATATAAAAGAATGTGCCAAACAAATTTTATGAAATAACAAACAGCGATAACAGATAAATATAAGCAGTTCGTTGTTCTTAAGTTTGTGTTTGTAATATAGAAAGCGTCTTTTCGGGAATATAAATACATCCGTAATTATTTTTAAGTTAAATTTGTAAAAATAATTGTTTTCGTGACGTTTTCAGAAAAAATAAAAAATATTGACTATAAAAGAATTGCATACCATATATTGTTTTGGTCTGTAGTTACTGTTTCTTATGATGCGGTTTCGTCTTTTATTTATGACAGACCTTTTCTGCAAACACTATTGCATGATATAAAATATTATACTCCGACTGATATGTTGGGAGTCTATTTTATGTTGTATTTTTTAATACCGAAGTTTTTATTGAATAAAGAATATTTAAAATTTTCTTTATTTTCTTTTCTGTTTTTTTTCATTTTAATATTTATTGCAACTCTCCCTTTTCAATACTTCGGGCATTTTGTTGATTATACCGATTTTTATTTAGCCGAGGGGAAACCGTTTCCTACATTTGAATCGTTTGTTTATAAGAACTTTGTGCAAGCCCTGACTGTTAAGTTGATGTTAGTAGGAATTGCATCCTCAATTAAAATAGCAAAAGTTTGGGTAAAGTCTCAAAAAAGACAACAGAATTTATTAAAAGAAAAACTGGAAATAAACCTTCAATTAAAAGAAGCCGAGTTAAAGTTTTTGAAATCACAAATAAACCCCCACTTTCTTTTTAATTCTTTAAATAATTTATACAGTTTAACACTTGAAAAATCCCCGAAAGCACCTGAGGTTGTTTTGAAAATTTCATCATTGCTGGATTATATGTTGTATAAATGCAATGTGCCGAGTATCGAGTTAGATAATGAAATTGAAAATATAAGAAATTATATTGATATTCAAAAAATAAGATACGGGAACGATACAAATATTGAAATAGACATAAAAGGAGACACCTCAAATATTAAAATTGCTCCTTTGTTGATACTGCCTATTGTAGAAAATGCTTTTAAACACGGCTTGGATAAAAATGTAGGGAGAGGTTATATAAAGATTCTTATCGAGGTTGCTGAATATAATGAATTTCATTTATCTGTCAGAAACAGCTTAAGGGGCGAAAATAATCACAACGGAGAAGGTATAGGAATGAAAAATCTTAAAAAAAGGCTTGAGCTGCAATATCCCGAGAAGTTTATTTTATCAGTTAAATTCTCTGATAATGAGTATAAAACAGTAATGCGTTTAAATCTTACATAGACTTTTAAGAAAAAGAAACGGTTTACGTTAAAAATTGTTAAAAGATTTTAATGTAATTATTTATCTATTTTGTTGAAGGTTAGATGTTAATCATTTTTAATCCTATTAATATCTTATTTGTTTAAATGCAGAAAAGCACGAATAATTTTGTTTTTTTTGGAGAATTAATTTTCTTTGCAAATTACAAATTAAACTTATTTATTAATTAAAATTTAGTATTATGTCAGACATTGCCTCAAGAGTTAAAGCAATAATTATAGACAAATTAGGAGTTGAAGAAAGTGAAGTAACATTAGAAGCCAGTTTCACTGATGATTTAGGTGCAGACTCACTTGACACTGTTGAATTAATCATGGAATTTGAAAAAGAATTTAATATTGCAATTCCGGATGATAAAGCTGAAACTATTGCAACTGTCGGTAACGCAGTAAGCTATATCGAAGAGAATTCAAAATAAATGTATTGTTTGAGGGTTATGTTTTTTTAAGAATATAGCCCTCACTCTCTTTTTATTAAAAAACAATTTATGGAATTAAAACGAGTTGTTGTAACCGGTATCGGTACAATTAATGCTTTGGGTCATAATCTCAATGAAACTTGGGAAAATATGATTAAAGGAGTTAGTGGTGCAGGACCGATCACAAATTTTGATGCAAGCAAATTTAAGACAAAATTTGCATGCGAAGTTAAAAATTATGACCCGCTTAAATATTTTAAAAAACCAGTTGCTCGAAAATTAGACAAGTTTACTCAATATGCAATTATTGCTGCCGATGAGGCAGTTATAGATGCAAAATTTGATTTTGAAAAAATTAATTTAGACAGAGCAGGTGTAATTTGGGCATCAGGGATAGGCGGTCTTCAAACTTTCAGAGATGAAATTGTTGAATATACTCAAAGAGACTTTGACCCAAAATTCAATCCGTTTTTTATTCCGAAAATGATTGCAGATATTGCAGCAGGTCATATTTCAATTAAATATCAATTCAGAGGCCCTAATTATGCAACAGTTTCTGCTTGTGCGTCTTCTTCTCATGCACTTATTGATGCTTATAATCTTATTCGATTAGGTAAAGCAGATATTTTTATTTCAGGAGGTTCAGAATATGCTGTGACAGAAGCGGGTGTCGGAGGGTTTAATGCCATGAGAGCACTTTCAACCAGAAACGATGATCCTAAAACTGCTTCCAGACCTTTTGATGCCGGAAGAGACGGGTTTGTTATCGGTGACGGCGGAGCAGCTTTAGTTCTTGAAGAATATGAACATGCCGTGAAACGCGGAGCCAAAATTTATGCAGAATTTGCAGGCGGCGGAATGACGGGAGATGCCCATCATATTACAGCTCCGCATCCTGAAGGAAGAGGAGCAACAATGGTTATGAAAGCAGCTATTGAAGATGCCGAATTAACCCCGGAAGATATTGATTATGTAAATTTACACGGCACATCTACCGGTTTAGGCGATATTGCTGAAACTAAGGCAGTTGCCAATGTTTTTGGAGAGCATGCTTATAATTTAAGTATCAGTTCAACAAAATCAATGACAGGTCATTTGCTCGGAGCAACAGGAGCAATTGAAGCTATGGCATCTATTATGGCTATTAAAACAGGAGATATTCCACCGACTATTAATCACTTTGAGTTAGAGCCGCAAATTGATTCTAAACTTGATTTTACCTTTAATAAATCAAAACATCGTGAAGTAAGAGCTGCATTGAGTAATACATTTGGATTCGGGGGTCATAATGCATCATTAATTTTTAAGAAATTTGAATAATCAGGTTTTGTGACGGGTTCTTCTAAAAAAAGTCCTTGTGTTAACAGAAGATTTATAAAATCTTTAAAAAAACTTTTAGGCTTTAAACCTAAGGATATTAATTATTATGTCTTAGCATTTACACATAAATCTGCTGATTTTAACGAATGTTATGAAGTTTCTCTTCAAAACAATGAACGTCTTGAATTTTTAGGAGATGCAATTTTAGATGCAGTGATAAGTGAATTGCTTTATAAAAGATTTCCTACTGCGAATGAAGGTTTTTTAACTCAGATGAGAACAAAAATAGTTAACGGAAAAAAGTTAACGGAACTTGCTAAGAAATTAAATATAAACAAGCTGCTATTTGTAAAATCTGAAAAAAGCATTTCTGAGAGGATATATGAAGATGCTTTTGAAGCTCTGATAGGAGCAATATATCTTGACCGAGGATTTAAATATGCGAAACAGTTTGTGTCTCAGAAAATTATGGTTGAACATATTGATTTGAATAAACTTAAATTTGTTGATACAAATTATAAGAGTAGAATTATTGAGTGGTCGCAAAAACATAAAATTGAAATAGAGTTTTGTACAGATTTTATTTCGGAAGTTTCAAAAGACTTTAATTCGCAACTAAAAATTAACGGAAAAATAATAGGAGAGGGGAAAGCATATTCAAAAAAAGAAGCTGAACAGTTTGCATCTAAGCAGGCACTTGAGAAAATTAAAGAAGGATCGTTTAATCTAAAACCTTGAAAAAAATAAGATTTAAGCCGGAAATTATTCAAAAGAATGAAGTTATCGGGATTTCATCTTTATATGCCGATTATAAAATTGCTTGGTCTTTGAATGATACTCTTAAAATTAGCTTGTCAAAAGTTGAGGATATCTCTGTTGAGATGAAAAGAAATGAAAAAAACGAAATTTTGAATTTTTCTTTGTTTTCATTTTTTAATTCTGATGAAGATGCTTTTTTATTATTGTCAAACCAAGATAAGGGAAAAAAATTATCTTTAAAATACAAAAACATTGATTATTTTCTTTTCGTTAAAACTGATTCTGTCCAAATGAGAGAGATACTACAAAGAATTAGTAATTCCGATTTTATAAACGGCAGTTTTATACTGCAAGCAGATAATGTTTTAAAAAAGATAATGAGCAAAATATTTGAAGTTTAAAATAACTTTCGAGGAAAAAATCAGACTTAGTTTAATATTTCAACACTTTTTAAAACCATAACATCTTCATACTCGTCTGCAAGACCTATGTATCTATTTTCTATTTTCCAGAATAACTTAAAAACTACATCTTTAATTTCCGGATTAGAAACTAATTCAGGAAAAAATGAATCTTCAACCTCTTTATACGAAAATAAACCCTCCTCAACAGGATCAATATCAGAATAATAAAAATCAATGCTTTTCTCTGTATCTTTTTCAATAAAATGTAATCCTATTTCTCCCTCAACCATACTTGCACTGATAAAATTTGCAAGATAAACACCGTAATTTTTAGTTTCTACGGGCTTACTAATATAATCTTTTTCTGATTCAATAATTATTTCTTCATTCTTTGTGTCATTTGCCGAGTCAATATTATTTTGTTCATCCTCAACATTAATCGGAACAGTATTTACTGCAACTTCCGGTTCGGATGTGTTCTCTTCTTTATTCTCAGTATTGCAAGCAACAGAAAACAATAAAATTATTAACAAACAGATAACTGAATTTTTCATATTTTTTGGTTTTCACAAATTTAAGTTATTAAAATCATAATTTCAAATGAAATTTATATTTAGCCTATCCGCCCCAACTATCCCTGTCCAAGCTTCTGTATTGGATAGCTTCGGCAAGATGTTCCGATTTAATTTTTTCGGAAGATGCCAGGTCTGCAATTGTTCTGGATACTTTTAATATTCTGTCGTAAGCTCTTGCTGATAGTCCGAGCCTTTCCATAGCATTTTTCAATAATGCTCCTCCTGCCCCATCAATTCCGCAATAAATACGCATCATTTTCGGAGTCATTTGTGCATTACTGTGTATCTCTTTAAATTCTTCAAAACGTTTTTCTTGAATATTTCTGGCTGCAATAACTCTTTTTCTTACCATTTCTCCGCTTTCTCCCGGTTCTGCATCATCTAATTTTGAAAACGGAACAGGAACAACTTCTATATGAATATCAATCCTGTCAAGCAACGGTCCTGAAATTCTGTTTAAATATTTTTGAACAGCACCGCTTCCGCAAACACATTCTTTTTCCGGATGATTATAATAACCGCAAGGACACGGGTTCATAGAAGCAACCAACATAAAACTTGCAGGATAGTCAACCGTAAATTTTGCTCTTGAAATTGTAATTTTCCTGTCTTCCAAAGGTTGTCGCATAACTTCCAGAACAGTTCTTTTAAATTCAGGCAATTCATCAAGAAATAAAACACCGTTGTGTGCCAAAGAAATTTCACCGGGTTGTGGAAACTGCCCTCCGCCCACAAGAGCAACATCACTAATTGTATGATGCGGAGACCTGAATGGTCTTTGAGTTATAAGAGAAGCATTTTTTTCTGTTTTTCCGGCAACTGAATGGATTTTGGTTGTTTCTAAGGCTTCTTGTAAAGTCAAAGGAGGCAATATTGTAGGTATTCGTTTTGAAATCATTGTTTTTCCTGCTCCGGGAGGGCCTATCATAATAATATTATGTCCGCCGGCTGCGGCAATTTCAAGAGCACGCTTTACGTTTTCTTGTCCTTTTACATCTGAAAAATCTAAATCGGGAAGTGCTGTGTTCTCATAAAATTCCTTTCGTGTATCAACAATCGTTTGCTCTAATTTTACTTTCTCATCAAAAAAATCAATAACTTCCTTTATATTTTCAACACCGTACACTTCAAGATTATTAACAACTGCAGCTTCTTTGGCATTTTCTTTCGGAAGAATAAAACCTTTAAATTTCTCTGCTCTGGCTTGGACTGCAATCGGCAAAACTCCTTTTATCGGTTGTAATGTGCCGTCAAGGGAGAGCTCTCCCATTATAACGTATTTATGAATTTCATCTGATTTTATTTTTTCATCTGCAGCAAGTATTCCTATTGCAAGGGTCAAATCATAAGATGAACCTTCTTTGCGGATGTCTGCCGGTGCCATATTTATTACAACTTTTTTTCCGGGTATTTTATAACCGTGAACCCTTAATGCAGATTCAATTCTTTGTTGGCTTTCTTTAACTGCAGCATCGGGCAAACCGACTAAATAAAAATTTGCTCCTCTTGAAATATTAACTTCAACGGTAATAGTTGTTGCATCAACTCCTTGAACAGCACTTCCGTATGTTTTTACAAGCATTTTATAGAGATTATCATAAAGTGTGAAAGTTAATAAGAAAATATTAAACCAAAAAACAACGGTTAAGAATACCGTATAATTTACAAAAATACATTCTTAGTTTACGTTTGGTATAATTTATGTTTAATTCTAACTAAGCAAATCAATTAAACATCAAAAAATTAAATATTTATACTTGGTATGCTTTTTGATTTAGTAAAAAACATCAATCTATAAGAATGGAAAATACTATACGAGTAGAAAGAGCAAAAAAAAGAATCACACAGGCTGAGTTGGCAAAGCAAGTTGAGGTTTCACGACAAACCATTCATGCTATTGAAACAGGCAAGTTTGTTCCTTCAACGGTTTTAGCTCTTAAAATTGCACAATATTTCGGAATAACACTTGAAGATCTTTTTAAATTAGAAAATTCTGATTTTAAAAATAAATAATTCTCGCAATTCTATGAATCCGGTCATCTATGAATTCAAAATTAAAACGAAAACTATATGATATAGTTTTTGAAGCAGATACTCCCGCCGGAAAGGCTTTTGACATTTTCCTTCTTTTTGCCGTACTTTTAAGTGTTTTTGCTGTTATGCTTGAAAGTATTGATAGTTTTAGCGGTAAATACCCCCAATTTTTAAAAGTTTCAGAATGGTTTTTTACGGTAATTTTTACAATTGAATACATTATAAGAATAGCAATTGTAAATAAAAAGTCAAAATACATACTTAGTTTTTACGGAATAATTGATTTGTTTTCAATATTACCGACCTATGTAGGAATAATTATTCCCGGAAGTGCACACAGCCTTGCTGTAATACGTTCTCTCAGATTATTACGTGTTTTCAGAATATTCAAACTTTCTCGTTATGTAAATGAAAGTCAATCTTTAATGAAAGCATTAATTGCAAGTAAACAAAAAATCGGCGTTTTTTTCTTCTCAGTAATAATGATCGTTATATTACTCGGAACAATTATGTACCTTATTGAAGATAAAGAAGGTGGTTTTACGAGTATTCCGCAAAGTATTTACTGGGCAATTGTTACTTTGACAACCGTGGGGTACGGAGACATCGCTCCTGTTACTGATTTTGGAAAATTTATTGCAGGTGCGGTTATGATTCTCGGTTATGCAATTATTGCAATACCTACCGGAATCATTACTTCTGAAATGAATAAAGTAAATAAAAGCAAGGGGATAAGCACACAGGTTTGTCCGAATTGTTTGAAAGAAGGACACGACCCTGATGCTGTACATTGCAAATTTTGCGGAACAGAAATTAATCCGGATATTATTCCTTAATTTCAAATATTATCGTATATTTATGTTTTATAATACAAAATGTAAGATATGAAAAATCCGAATATTGCAGATAATAAACCTTTGATGTTTGAAACAGAAGCCGGAAAGAGTTATGCGTGGTGTTCATGCGGATTAAGTAAAAAAGAAGGCGGAGCTTTTTGTGACGGTTCACATATAGGAACAGATTTTACTCCGCATATTTTTGTTGCGGAAAAAACCGGTAAAGTTGCAATATGTATGTGTAAACATACCGGGAATAAGCCTTTATGCGACGGAACACATGCAAAATTATAATTAAAGCGATACCATTATTGCAATGTTTATTTTACGTTTTGAAAAGGTCGTTAATAATCATGTCTTCAACCAAATTAGGAACAGTAACTTTTAAATCGGGAGTTCTTTCCATTTCCCTTTTTAGAGCAAATAATGCTTCTTTATTTCTTGCCCAGCTTCTTCGAGCTATTCCGTTATTTACATCATAAAATAACATTTTTTTCAGTTTTGTTTCTGCTTCCTGTGTTCCGTCAAGCAGTATCCCGAATCCACCGTTTATAACTTCTCCCCAGCCGACTCCTCCGCCGTTATGAATTGATACCCATGTTGCTCCTCTGAAACTGTCTCCTATAACATTTTGTATAGCCATATCAGCTGTAAATTTACTTCCGTCGTAAATGTTTGAAGTTTCCCTGTAAGGCGAGTCTGTTCCGCTTACATCGTGATGGTCTCTTCCTAAAACAACAGGTCCTATTTTTCCTTCGGCAACAGCATTATTAAAAGCTTCGGCAATTTTAATTCGACCTTCGGCATCAGCATATAAAATACGAGCTTGCGAGCCTACAACCAGTTTGTTTTTTTTTGCATTTTTAATCCATTTAATATTATCTTGCATCTGCAATTGAATTTCTTCGGGAGAATTTTCCATAATTTCTTGCAGAATGTTCATTGCAATTTCATCGGTTTTGTTTAAGTCTTCCGGTTTGCCCGAAGTACAAACCCAACGAAAAGGACCGAATCCGTAATCGAAACACATGGGACCGAGTATGTCTTGCACATAAGATTTGTATTTAAAATCAATATTGTTTTCATCCATAACATCAGCTCCGGCACGTGATGCTTCTAAAAGAAACGCATTTCCGTAGTCGAAAAAATAAGTTCCTTTTGCAGTATGTTTATTTATTGCAGTTGCATGCCGACGTAAACTTTCTTGTACTTTTTCTTTAAAAAGTTCCGGTTTTTTTCGAATTAACAAATTTGATTCATCGTAAGTAATGCCGACAGGGTAGTAACCTCCTGTCCAGGGAATATGCAATGAAGTTTGGTCTGTGCCCACATGAACAAAAATATTTTCCTCATAAAAAGCTTCCCACACATCAACAATATTTCCGATATAAGCAATTGAAACAACTTCATTGTTTTTCTGTGCCAGCTTTACTCTGTTTATTAAATCTTTCATCTTTTCTGTTAAAACATCAACCCAAGCTTGTTCATGTCTTTTTTTTGCTGCTTTCGGGTTAACTTCGGCACAAACAGTAATACAGCCGGCAATATTCCCTGCTTTCGGTTGGGCCCCGCTCATTCCTCCGAGCCCGGCTGTTAAAAAAATTTTTCCTGCCGGGGTTTCATTTTTCGGAAGTATTTTTCTGAAGGCATTCATTACGGTAATGGTTGTTCCGTGAACAATTCCTTGCGGTCCGATATACATAAATGAGCCTGCGGTCATTTGCCCGTATTGTGTAACTCCGAGAGCATTAAATTTTTCCCAATCGTCAGGTTCAGAATAATTTGGAATCATCATTCCGTTTGTAACAACAACTCTCGGAGCATCTTTCGAAGAGGGAAACAATCCCATCGGATGCCCCGAATATAAATTTAAAGTTTGCTCATCTGTCATTATTGACAAATATTGCATAGTTATTAAATATTGTGCCCAATTTTGAAATACGGCACCGTTTCCTCCGTAAGTTATCAGTTCTTCGGGGTGTTGTGCAACTGCAGGGTTCAAATTATTTTGAATCATCAACATAATTGCAGCAGCTTTTTGAGATTTTGCAGGATATTCATAGATAGGACGAGCATAAAAATCGTAGCCGGGTTTAAAACGATACATATATATTCGCCCGAAATTATTTAACTCTTGTGCAAATTCTTGTGCAAGTTCTTGGTGCCATTTTTTTGGAAAATAACGTAAAGCATTTCTTACGGCAAGTTGTTTTTCTTCTTTTGATAATATGTCTTTTCTTTTCGGAGCCCTGTTTATTCCTTCGGGATATTTTCTTTTAGGGGGTAAGTTTTTCGGAATTCCTTGTTGAATTTGTTCTTTAAAAGTCATTGTCATTATTTGTTAAATCTATTTTTATTCCTATCTCAGATATTTTCGGAAGGTCTTTTTCTCTCATTCCGTGCATAAGGTTAAAAGTATAGATTCCTTTTTCCGGAAACCTTATGTTTGATTTGTATAAGAACTTATTTTTTATGATTTTTCCGCTTTTGGTGCCGTACCATTTACCTGTTTCATCTGCAATATAATATTGTAATGTGTCATTTTGGGTATTGCCGGAAGGAGATTGTGTGCGAATAAAAAGCCATAAGTTGTTTGTTAAAAAGTCTTCATTAATATTTATTTCAATATAAAAATTACAAAATTTGTTAATATCAGTAATTTCTGCTTTAAATTCAATATCTTCGTCAATTTCCCATATCTCCGATTCAACTTTTCTATTTTCAGAAATGACAACATTGTTATTGCATGAAGCAAGTGTTAAGAATAAAGCGGAAATCGTAATAAAAAGAGTTTTCATTTTAATAAATTAATCATTGTTGTTTCTTGGTTTTCGGTTTGAGTTTCCGGGGTATTTATTTCGGCGTTTATTGTACCTTTTTTTCTTCTTTTTATTATCAAATCTTGTAATGCTTTCTTGTCCGACGACATCGTCATAACCAAAAGAAACTATCGTTGAAACTCCTGCATCTTTAAGGGTGTCAGGTTTTTTTCCGTTTTTATTTAACTCTAAAATTTCAAATGCTCTTTCTACTGATATTGCAGTTACATTTTCAGAGCCGTATTTTTTGAAAGAATACCAAATTAATTTTTTGAATGTATCAATTTTCATAAAGTAGGCTGTTCCGGCTTCTGTTTCGAGGTTTGTTTTCGGAGGAAATGCTTTTATTGCATCTTTGTAACTTTCTTTTTCATAATTGATGCAACATTTTAATTTACCGCATTGTCCTGCTAATTTTTGCGGATTCATTGATAATTGTTGATCTCTTGCGGTATCAGTAGTGACAGATACAAAATCAGACATCCACGAAGCACAGCACAATTCCCTTCCGCACGACCCGATACCGCCTATTCTTCCGGCCTCTTGTCTTGCCCCTATTTGTCTCATTTCAATACGGATTTTAAATTCATCGGCTAAAACTCTTATAAGTTCTCTGAAATCGACACGTTTATCTGCTATATAATAAAAAATTGCTTTTGTTCCATCGCCCTGAAATTCGACATCTCCTATTTTCATATCAAGCTTGAGCCGTTTAGAAATCCTTCTTGTTTCAAGCATAATTTTATCTTCTCTTGCTGTTGCATTTTCCCATTTCTCAATATCAGCAGGTTTAACTTTCCTGTAAACAATTCTTAATTTGCTTTCAATAGGGATGCTTTTACGTTTCATTTGTTCTCTTACTAACTCTCCTGTTAAAGAAACTGTTCCGATATCATGCCCGGGAGATGCTTCCACGGCAACCATATCTCCATCTTTAAGGATTAGTTGGTTAACATTACGATAAAAAGCCTTTCTTGTATTTTTAAAGCGTACTTCAACAACATCCGGAGTATTGGATGTTTTCGGTAAGCCTCTTAAATCGTTAAATACATTTAATTTGTTGCAACTGTGAGGATTACATTTTGCACCTTTTTTTATTGCCTGTGAAGCACATCCTCTTAAAGTATAATCTTCTGTCTTCATTATTACTGTTTTGTTAAACAGCAAAGAAGGTATTTGTTCCTTTCCGGGAATTATTTAATTAATATGTTGATGTTTTTCTCAATTCTTATTTCTTAATTAAATATTATATCGTTTCATTTTTTATTTTCGGAACAACCAACTTTTTACTGTGGTTTAATTTTTAATAATCTTGCTGTTTTTAGTGCAAGATCTAAAAAAATGAGTTTTCCGTAACCGTTTCGCTCTATATGGTTATACGCTTGGGTAAACTCGTTTGTAATCTTTAAAATATTATCTTTATGTATAAACTTATAAAATTTTACAGAGAATTTTTTCTCTTTATCGGTCAAAAATACAATTTTATTTTGATTTTCAGGATTAATATTTAAAATAAAGTTCTCTCTGAATATTTGCAAAGTATATTCTAAAAACCGTTTCTGCACTTCTCGTCCGGCTTTTGACATTTGGTCTGACCAATTTATTAATTCGTTAATTTTTACGCCGTATGATAGTCTCATCAGTTCAGAAAACCATATAAAATTATCTGTATCAATATTATTGTCTGAATTACTTGTTAACTCATTTGCTTTTAAAAAATTTCCGTCTGAAATTCTTACAATTTCATGAACTTTATCATCATTAAACTCATATTTGTTTTTTATGCTTTCAAACATACTTTCTCGACTTATTTTAGGTATTTTTATTAACTGTACTCTTGAAAGTATTGTTTTGATAATATTCTCAACATCTTCTGCAACAAGGATAAATAATGTTTTGGGCGGAGGTTCTTCAATCATTTTTAAAAGTTTATTTGATGCCGTTACATTCATTTTCTCAGGTAGCCAAATTATCATTGTTTTATATTCTGATTCATAAGGTTTAAAACTCAATTTTTTTATTATTTTGCCACTTTCCTGTGCAAATATACCGGCTTGCTGATTCTCTGTTTCTAATTTTTGCAACCATTTTTCAAATCCGTGATAAGGACTTTCTAAAATAAAATTTCTCCAAACTGAAATGTAGTCATCGCTTACAGGCTTTGTAAACTTTTTTGTTCTTACAACCGGAAAAACAAAATGTAAGTCGGGATGAACTAATTTTTCGTATTTTTTACAAGAAGAACATTTTCCGCATGAATCATTTTCTCCTTTATTTAGGCAGGATAAATATTGAGCATAGGCAATTGCCATAGCCAGCTTCCCGTTTCCTTCCGCCCCGGCAAATAACCAAGCATGGCTCATCCTTTTTTGCTTGATAGTGTTCAGCAAATTTTCTTTTATTCTGTTATGTCCTGTAATATCTTTAAAAAACATTTACTTTTGTTTTCAAGTTCAAAAATAGAATATTTTATGTTTAATAAAAAATGAAGTATATTTTGATATGACAATTAATGATTATATTTTAAATCACACAGAAGAAGAAGACCAAACTTTAACTGAGTTATCGAGAGAAACTTACATGAAAGTTTTACGACCAAGAATGTTAACCGGCCATTACCAAGGTAAGTTTATTCAAATGCTAAGTAAAATGATTTGTCCTGAGAATATACTTGAAATAGGAACATATACGGGTTATTCTGCAATTTGTTGGGCAAAGGGTTTGTCAAGTAACGGAATTATTGATACGATTGAAATAAATGATGAGTTAGAACCGATAATTAAAAAACATTTTAAAAAAGCAAAAATCGAAGAAAAAGTAAAATTACACATAGGAGATGCTTTAAAAATAATTCCGGGAATCGATAAAAAATTCGATATAGTATTTATTGATGCAGACAAACCAAATTATTTAAATTACTATAAATCTGTCTTTAATAAAGTTAAGACCGGAGGATATATAATCGCAGATAATGTTTTGTGGAACAACAAAGTAATTAAACAAGATTTTTTTAAAGATGAGTCAACAAACGGAATAATTGAATTTAATAAATATGTTCACCATGATTCAAGAGTCGAAAATTTCTTACTCAATATCCGAGACGGCTTAATGGTTTTAAGGAAAAAATAATTCAAATCAACAATAATATATTACCCTTACTTTTTATTAAAGTAAAAAATTACTATTTTTGAAAACTTATATATAATAGTTTTATACCTTGATTATGGTTTTGAGAAAAACTTCGTCATCATTAATAATTGGAATAATACTGCTCTGTATCATTATTCTCAGTTTGCTTCACTTTCAGCTATCAAGGATTCTTGACGCCAAGCAGCAATATTTATCTAATTCAATAAAATTGCTTAAAACAAATGAACTTATTTTACAAAAAACAGATGTTCTTTCCGAACTTTTTTATTTGAATCAGATTAGTTCGCAAAATGAAGCTCTTGCTGCGGCAGATTTATTTGACTATACATTGTCAATTTTGATTAACGGAGGCAATATATCGGAATCGGGTAATATTGTTTTCATTGAAGTTCCTGATTCTGAAAAGTTGTTAAAACTAAAAGAAATTGAAAGTAATTGGCAAACATACTTTAAAATATTAAATCGCTTGTCGGAAAGCCCTGAAAATGAAGGTCTGTTAAGGTCGTTAAAAAAGAACTATAACTCTCTGTATTCATTTATTGAAAATATACAAAGCATCTATAATTCTGATTTGCAAAACAAACAAACATCGGCACTTATTATTAATATCATTGCAGTTCTTTTATACATAATATTAAGCATACTACTTTTCATTTTAATAAAACGCCGTTTTGTAAACCCGATAAAATCAGTCGAGTCCGTTATAGATGATATCACAAAAGGACGCTCTGTTTTTGAGCCTTCAAATTTGAACAATGAATTTTCAGTAATACATAATAAACTTGCAAATTTGTATTACAAAACAAATGAAATATCTGCTTTTGTAAAGCAATTAGTTGATGATGATTACGAAGTGAGATTTAAAAAATATAATAAAAAAGACATTCTGGAATTCTCGTTGGTTCAACTGAGAAATAAGTTGAAAGCAAATATCGAACTGAACAATAAGCGACAAGAAGAAGAAAAAACAAGACAATGGTTTGCAGAAGGACAAGCAAAATTTAATGATATTTTAAGAGAATCTTCTTCGTCAATCAATCTTTTAGCAGAAGCATCCATAAAAAATATTGTTAAGTTTTTTAATGCAGCACAAGGAGGCTTTTTTATTTTAAAAGAACAAGCAGAAAAAGTATTTCTTGAACTAAATTCAGCTTTTGCTTATGACCGAATAAAATCCTTAAATAAAATTATTCCTATAGGCGAAGGCTTAATAGGAATGTGTGCTCTTGAAAAAAATACAATTTGGATAAATAATGTTCCCGAAGATTATATGGAAATAGAATCCGGTTTAGGAGAAGCTCCGCCTACAAATATCCTTATTGTTCCTTTAAAAACCGAAGAAAACATTTTGGGAGTTATAGAAATTGCTTCATTTGAAGAATTCACTAAAAATGAAGTTGAATTTATTGAAAATATTGCAGAGGATATTGCTTCAACACTTGAAACAACAAAGATTACAGATAAAACTTCAGTATTACTTGATGAATCAAGAAAAAAAACAAAAGAACTTGCAGAAAAAGATGCCGAGATAACAGAAAAAATGCAAGAACTGAGAGAAATACAAAAAGAAGCCAAAAGAAGTGAAACCGAAATGTTCGGGTTGATAAAAGCTGTTGATAAAACATTAATTAAAATTGAAATTACAACAAGAGGGAAAATTACCTCTGTTAATAATCTTTTTGTTAAAACTCTTAATTCTCGAAAAGAAGAGATCAGAAATGTAAATCTATTTGAGATTATAAAGAATAAAGATGAAGGATTTATAAACAGTATATTGTCAAAAGTAAAAAAAGACGAATCAATTGAGCAAACACTAACATTTATCTCGAAAAATAATTCTGAAATATTTGTAAAATCTTTATTTACTCCCATAAAAAACGAAAAAGGACAAATTGTAAGAATATTGATACTTGCAAGCAATATCAACGAA
The DNA here is from genome assembly GCA_021648725.1 of Bacteroidales bacterium. Classification (NCBI taxonomy): domain Bacteria; kingdom Pseudomonadati; phylum Bacteroidota; class Bacteroidia; order Bacteroidales; species Bacteroidales bacterium. The sequence goes on from JAKISF010000011.1 coordinate 28,525, forward strand.
ACAGAAAAACTGACAAAGGAAAAAGCATTTTTAATAACAGAAACAGAAAAACAAAAAGAACAATTGTTAAACATTCATGTTAAAACAGAAAAAGATATAAAAGAATATCAAAAGAAAATAGAAAATTTTTCAAAAGAATTGAATTCTTATATTGAAAGAGAAAATAAGATTAAAGAAAAATTTCAAAGTGAAAAAGACAAAAAATATTTTCAGTGGTTAGGTAGCTTCAAATCATAAAGCTGTAATGAGCAACAAAAATCAAAATAAAACTATATTTATTGTAAGATATACAATCGCAGGATTTATAACAGGTCTGATTTTTCCTGTTTTTGGCTGGTCTTTTTATTTTTTTTTAGATAAATATGCATTTAACGTAATTGCTATTAAAACAATGCATATAAATAACCCAATGTATTTTATTCTTGACATAACACCTGTAATTTTAGGAATAATTTCATTTTTTATTGCCCGAAAAATAATCAAAACCCGTTCACATTTAATAAACAAAATAAATTCCCAAAAGAAAATTATTAAACAATATGAAAATTTTGCAAAACAAATAGGAGAGGGGGAAATTGCAGTTGAAAAAAAAGAATATACAGGTAATTTTGAGACAGATAAAACTTTATTGCTTATGCAAGAAAATTTTATCGAAAAACAAAAAAATGAAAATGAATTAAATTGGGTTACATCAGGGAAAGAGAAAGTTGCAGATATTCTGCGTAAACACAATGACCTTAATAACCTCATTAAAGATGTCTTAATCAGCCTTATAGAATATACCGGCTCTGTTCAAGGAGCATTTTTTTTATTTAATGAAAGTGAAAATAAATTAATTAACTCTTTTTCGTACGCCTACGGAAGAGAAAAACATATTGAGCAAAAATTTAAAATTGGAGAGGGAATTGTAGGGCAATCTGCCTATGAAAAAGAATATATATACAGAAGAAATTTGCCTAAAGATTACATTACAATTTCATCCGGATTATTAGGGGAACAAAGCCCTGGAGCACTAATAACACTACCCCTTATCGGAAATGAAAAAATACAAGGAGTAATTGAAATCGCCGGATTAAAAAGTGAGTATTCCGAAAAAATTATTTCTTTTCTTATTGAACTGAAAGAAATAATCGGACAAACCCTCTTTAATTTCAAAGCGAACCTGACGACAAAAAAACTTTTGGAAGATGCAAGAAACTTAACAGAGCAATTGCAAAAAAATGAACAGGAACTTCGCGAAAATGCAAACAAAATGGAACTAACTCAAATTGAGTTGGAAAAATCTAATATTGAGTTAGCCTCAAAAATTTCGGAAGTTGAAACAGGGCAAAAAAGATTGCATGCATTATTAGAAAATGCATCAGAAGTTATTACAATATATGATACAGACGGAATAGTTCAATATGTCAGCCCTTCCGTAAAAACTATATTAGGATTTACACCCGATGAAATGCTGGGGATTAACCGCTTTGAGAGGGGTGATAAAATATTACAAGAAGCATTTAACGAACTGTTGATAAACCCCGATATTGAGAAAATCATTGAATATCAATATACTAATAAAAATAAAGAAAGAGTTTGGCTTGAAACAAGAGGCAGGAATTTATCAGATAACCCTGCAATTAACGGTATTATCTTTAATACACGAGATATTACAATAAAAAAAGAAGTAGAAAATGCAAAGAGGCTAAGCAGTGAAATGCAAGCACTGTCTGAAAACAGTCTCGATATGATTGTAAGAGTAGACCAAGCCGGAAATTTCTATTATGCAAATCCGATGACAGAACAGTTTATCGGGAAAACCTCTCAAGACCTAATACATAAAAACATTAACAATGTTGATCTTGACCAAGAAGTTCTCGGTTTCTTTAAAGAAATAATAAATAAAACAAATATTGCAGGAGAAGAAATTCAAGTTGAAACAACATTCATGATTGGTAATAAAAAAAGAATTGTCCAGTTTAACTCAATCCCCGAAACTGATGAAAAAGGTATTATAAGAACATTCTTATTCGTAGTTCATGACATAACAGAACAAAAAGAAATTGAACTTGAAATTGAAACGAAAAATAAAAACATTACAGAAAGTATTAATTATGCCCAAAGAATTCAATCTGCAATTGTACCCGATATAAATATAATTAAAAGATACCTTCCGGAATCATTCGTTTTTTATAAACCGAGAGATGTTGTCAGCGGAGACCTTCCTTGGTTCTATGCAAAGGATGACGAAATTTATATTGCAGCTATTGATTGTACAGGTCACGGAGTTCCCGGAACACTTCTTTCGTTTATAGGTTACTTCTCATTAAACAACATAGTAGGCAAAGAAGAAAACCTGACGACAGGAGAAATACTTGACGAATTACATTATCAAGTGAGAAGAACATTAAGGCAAGATTCACCCGACTCAAAAGCGAGGGATGGCATGGATATTGCCATATGTAAAATAAATTCAAAGAAAAACACTTTAGAATTTGCAGGAGCACATAATGCATTATTTCTTCTAAGAGGAGAAAATGTAACCAGATATAAAGGAGACAGAAAGGCTGTAGGAGGAAAACCTATTCGCAGCAAAAGAGCTGAAATTGAAAAAAAATTTACAACTTTTAAAATTGATATTGAAAAAAAAGATAAAATATTTATATTTACAGACGGATTACCGGATCAAATAGGAGGAGAAGAAGGCAGAAAGTACCAAGCCGGTCGAATTCAAAAACAAATCATTGAAAAAAATAATTTTTCAATGACACAATATTATGATTTCTTTGTAACCCAATTTGAAAACTGGAAAAAAGGTTACAAACAAATTGACGATGTACTTTTAATAGGTATAGAGTTTTAAAAATTGTTTATATGGAAAATGAAATGCAAAATAATACAGACTTTAACTTTGTATATGATTTTTACACAAAATTAAAAGACAATAATATAAGCTTTGCTTATGAAGGGGAAATTTCACACGAAATTACAAAAGCATTCAGCTCTCTTGCAGAAAGCCATATTGCTATTGATAATGAGCCGGGTATTATGCAGAAAAAAGTTTTCCACATTATGGTTGAATCTTTGCAGAACATAAGTAAACATTCAGGAGAAAAAATAGATATAAATTCAGCTACCGACGGGCAAGGAATATTCTTTATCAGTAAATCTGAAACTGAATACACAATTACTACCGGAAATGTTATTGATAAATATGAAGTTCCCGGATTAAAACTGGTAATAAAAAAGATTAACGGCAGTAATAAAAACTCTTTAAAAGAGCTTTATAAAGAGCAAATAAAAAAAGGTCGACTTTCCGATAAAGGAGGTGCCGGGCTTGGCTTTATTGATATTGTAAGAAAAACAGGACAGCAACTTATATATTCTTTTTTGGACATTAATGAAAAAAAAACATACTTTGTATTAACATCTACAGTTTCTAGAATAAAATAAATAATAATTATGCGAGTAATAAAAATTGAAGGCACAGACGATACTCCTCAGGTTACATTAGACGCAAACCCTGAGAATCCTTTTATGGAAATTTCCGGAAGATCACTTCCCGAAGACGTTGTAGCATTTTACGACCCGATATTGGAATGGTTGGATGAATATGCTGAAAATCCGCTGGAAAAAACAGTTTTGAATATTAAATTAGAATATTTCAATACTGCATCTTCGAAACTTTTATTAGATATTCTTCTAAAGCTTGAAGATATGAATGATGCAGGAAAAGATGTATTAGTCAGATGGCATTTCCCTGATGATGATGAGGATATGGAAGAAGCAGGAGAAGAATATGAAGATATTGTCGAAGTTCCTTTTGAGCAGGTCAGTTATTCAATAGATTAAAGCATTGCGTACATTTTAAATCAGTTTTTTGTTGTTTATAATGTGCGGAATATATTTAATACTCTCTTTTTCTATTAAAAATTTACTAATTTCTAAAAAATGAGTGAAGAAATACTAAAGGCTCTGATGCAACTTTTTGCAATCATTGCAAAACAAGATGACGGTGTTGTTGCACAAGAAGAAAGTTTTGTCAGAACATTTCTTGCGTCCCAACTTAGCAAAACCCAAGTAACCGAATACTTAGATTTATTCATTCAAAATACTGAAAAAGAGGAAAAAAAGAAACAACGAGCGGAGAAGAAAAAAGGAACAGACAGCGGGCAGGTTAAAATGGTTGACTCTGTCAGGGTTATGGGAATTTGTAGAAAAATTAACAAAACCCTTAACCATAAACAAAAAGTTATTGTTTTAGCTCGTCTTTTTGAGCTCATAAATACCGAAAAGAAATTAACCGAGCAACGAATGGAGATTATATCTGTTGTTGCCGATGCGTTTAACTTAACACCGGAAGAATACTCTGAAATTGAAAACTTTGTTATAAAAGATGATTACAGAGAATTAGATTCGGAGTTTATTCTTATTATTAACGACAAAGAACAATCACAAAAAAAATCACAATATATTCAATCGGAGAGTTTACACGGCAGTGTAATAATTCTTCATTTAAAAAGTGCAGACCTTTTCTTCCTGAAATATACAGGCAAGCAAGATGTTTATTTAAACAGTACTGCTGCATATAATAATCGTATTTATCTGTTTGCTCCCGGCAGTGTGATTAAGCTTCCTAAAGGGAAACCCATTCATTATAGTGATATTGTTGCAACATTTATGCAAGACCAGGAAATTTCAGGTCTTTCGTTTATTGTAAGTGATGTTCAGTATAAGTTTAAAACCGGCGACATAGGTATAAGAGATATAAGCTTTTCGGTTGATCACGGAAAACTTGTAGGCATAATGGGTGCAAGCGGTTCAGGTAAAACAACAATGGTTAATACCTTATCCGGAATTACAACACCTTCTCAAGGGACCGTAAAGATTAACGGTATAGACCTTCACCATAATAAAGGAGAGCTCGAAGGTGTTATAGGGTATATTCCGCAAGATGATTTACTTATTGAGGAACTTACCGTTTTTCAAAATTTATATTATAACGCAAAACTTTGTTTTAAAGACCATAGCGAAGATGAGCTTAGTGCTCTTGTTGTTAAAACATTAAAAGATTTGGGACTTTACGAGAAAAAAGATCTCAAAGTCGGAGACCCGATGAATAAAACTATCAGCGGCGGTCAAAGAAAAAGACTGAATATTGCTCTTGAACTTATCAGAGAACCTTCAATTCTTTTTGTTGATGAACCTACTTCCGGTTTGTCATCTCGCGACTCTGAAAATGTAATGGAGCTGTTGAGTGAATTAACACAAAAAGGAAAACTGATTTTTGTTGTAATTCACCAGCCGTCATCAGACATATATAAAATGTTTGACAGAATGTTGATATTAGATCAAGGCGGTTATATGGTTTACTACGGAAATCCGGTTGAAGCAGTTGTTCACTTTAAAGCCATTGATAATCAGATTAATGCTGATGTCGGAGAGTGCGGAATTTGCGGTAATGTTACTCCTGAATTGATTTTTGATATAATTGAAGCAGAGGTAGTGGATGAGTTCGGACAATATACCGAAGTTCGTAAAATTTCACCTGTTGAGTGGGAAAAACATTACCAAGAAAAAGTTCCTAAAGAAGATATTGAAGAAATTAATGACGAACCTCCTGCAACTTTAAGTATCCCGGGTTGGTTTAAACAATTTAAAATATTCCTTACAAGAGATTTGCTGTCAAAAGTCAGTAATACTCAATATATTGTATTAAATTTACTGGAAGCACCTTTGCTCGGATTTATTTTAGCATTTTTAATCAGATATATATCCGATCCTACATCCTCAACGTATATCTTTTTTGATAACGAAAATATTCCGCCTTATATATTTATGAGTATTGTTGTTGCTTTATTTTTAGGATTAACAGTAAGTGCAGAAGAAATTTTCAGAGATCGGAAAATTTTAAAACGTGAAAAATTCTTACATCTCAGTCGTTCCTCATATTTAACCGCTAAGATTTCAATCCTTATCGTTATTTCTGCAATACAAGCGATTCTTTTTGTTTTAATCGGCAACTTTATTCTAGGAATTCAAGGAATGTATTTTGAATATTGGTTAGTACTGTTCTCTACCTTTGTATTTGCAAACTTTATGGGATTAAATATTTCATCAGCTTTTAATTCTGCTGTTACAATATATATTTTAATTCCGTTATTAATGATACCGCAAATGGCTCTCGGCGGTGCTATGTTCAGTTTTGATAAATTAAACAGGCTCATCGGAAGTGTTGATAAGGTGCCGCTTATTGCCGATATTATGGCTTCAAGGTGGGCATACGAAGGTTTAATGGTTCAACAATTTAAAGAAAATAAATTTGAAAAGCAATACTATATTTACAATCAAGTAAAAAGCACGGCAAATTTCAAACAAGATAAATTAATCCCTAAATTATCAGAAAGTATTGAGTCTTTTGAAATATTACAAGATGAAATAAATGATAAAGTCGGGGATAAAGATTCAATTGTTGAAATTCAAGCAATGGAACTCGCACTTCTTAAAAATGAAATTTCAAAAGAAAACAGAGAGATATTCAAATTAATAAATAAACTAAAAATATATAAAGCCGGAAAAGGTGTTAAAAAAATAAATTTTGATGTGTTTTTTGACGGTTTTGATGCATTAACTGCTGATAAAGGTGCAATTGAAGAAAAGCTGATTATACCGGACAACCTTATCAATACACTAAACATAAAAGATTATGATGTTGAAGAGCACGGGTATGAGTTAATGGATAGGTTAGAGGTAATTAAAGATTTTTATTTAGCTGTATACTCAAGTGCAAATGAGTTAAAAGAAGATCTTATTAACTTCCAAGACCAACAAAAACCCAAATATTATGTAACGTTCAGAGATAAATTTCATAATGAACATTTGGATGATATCGTAAGAAATATATATGAAAAAAATAAAATATTACGATATAAAGACAAGTTAATAAGACAAGAAGAACCGATATATTTGGAGCCTGACGATTCTAACTTCATAGGAATACGTTCTCACTTTTATGCACCGAACAAATATTTTATGGGAAAATATTACAGTACGTTTTGGTTTAATGTTATTTTTATTTGGGCCATGTCAATTTTATTATACATTCCTTTATATTATGACCATTTAAGAAAAATTATCGGTTTTTTCGGTAATTTAAAGTTTAAGAAAAAAAATAACAATAACATTGTGTCAGACAGTTAGTTGGACATATCAAAAACAAAAACAATGAAGTATATTTTTTTGATATTTAAATTTTTAATACCTTTGATTGTTAAATAGCCTGAACAGATTGAAAATTATGGCAAAAAAGATATTGTTTTTTATAGTAATCACAGCAATTTTTACTTCCTGCGGAGGCGGAGGTGATGATACAATTGATGTTCCGATTGGTGATGATACCACAAAACGTGTAGAAATTAATCCGGAGAAAATAAACGCATTAATTGAAAGTTTTCCTTCTCCGATTGAAATGGCAGCAACAATTGAAGACATGCAAGTGCCTTATTCTAAGAAGAATTTGGTTCCTACCGAAAACGTAGGAGATTTTGAAGTAAATTTTGAAAAAGCTCTCGGTTTAGGAATGTTAAGTGCTGATTTAGGATACCTTAATGTTTACGGCAGAAAAAATGCAATTGTTGAATATTTAACTTCAATAAAAAGACTTGCTGATGCCTTAGATGTTGACCAATTTTTTGATTTTCAAACATTAAAAAGGTTAGCAGCAAACAGTTCAGACCTTCAAGAATTAATGTATCTTTCTGTTACGAGCTATCATGACATGGATGAGCATTTAAGGAAAACAAGAAGAAGTGATTTAAGTGCATTAATGATTACGGGTGTTTGGCTTGAAGGTCAATATCTTGCGGGAAAAGTCAATCAATTTAGAGCTGACAAAAGAACAGAAGAAATAATTGCAGGACAAAAAGATATTTTAAAAGAACTATTAGATGTGTTGGATTTCTTTAAAGATAAAGCAAGATTTACAGAGATGAATAAACAATTTCATGAACTGTTATTACTTTACGGTAATGTTGTTATTGAAATACACGAGGGGGAAAATAAGATTATTATAGAGGAAGACGGTACAACCGTGATTGACCCGGGAGAATATACAACAATAGAATATACACAAGAAGATTTAGATAAAATAATAAATAAAATAATTCAAATTCGTAACAATTTAATCTCACTATAATGAAGAAAATAGCAATTCTTATAGCAATAACAAGTTTTTTCATTTTTGCACCGAAAGAAGAAGCAAAAGCTCAATGTAAACAACAAAGGGTATATCAATGTGCAAGACAAGGAGGTAATGCTATTTATCTGCGCGATTTTAACACAAAGTTAAGAGCTGTCAGATCATCAGGCAGTATTAACGGAACAAAATGGCCTGTTGTTTTAAACAGAGGGACCAGATATAGGTTTATTTTATGTACTCCTCCGGGATACGGAAATGATGTTAAATTAACCCTTTTTGACAGCAGAAACCCGGAAACAAAACCTTGGAATTCAACGGAAAAAAGCGGAAATGATAAGTTTGACTTTATCTGCAAACGTTCGGGTGTTTACTATGTTTCAATAAGGTTTAAAGAGGGAAGGGGGAAAAGAAAAACTTGTGCCGTAGGAATTCTGTCTTTTGTCGGAAAAAATCAATAACCTTTTATTTTTATAAATTAAAAAAAGTCGATTTTTAAAAATCGACTTTTTTATTTTAAACAACATTTATCGAAATAAAAGCTTAATCAGCTTTATCATGTAAATAAGAATTGTTTTCGTTCAAATTAATTTCGCCGTTTTCGTCAGAAAGTGTGAAACGAGAATATTGCCTGTTGTCAGGGAAGTTATTTTGATCAATTATTATCCCTTTTCTCTTGTATGCAGGTACATTTTCCAAATCATTTAGGTGTTTTAAGTAATTATTAACTTGTAACTTTTTAGAGTTTGTTTGCTTTTCCTCAAAAGTTATATCATTAACTTGCGGGGTTTCAACAAATTCAAACTCAGAATCATTTTCTTTCTTTTCTTCGTCATTAACGGCATTATTGAAAAAAACAATATCTTTTTCTTCTTCCGTTTTACTGACTGTTTTAACGGTTATTTTCTGGGGTTTTTCGTAGTTTGAGAAGAAGTCATCAGTTTCTGCAACTTCCTTTTGCGTATTTTCTTTTCCTATTTCAATTATTTCTTTTTCTGTTTTTGTTTCTTCTTTTGAGTTTAGCATTCGGTGAGAATACAGTTCAGGTATGTCATGAGTTCCGAAACCTGTTGCAATAACGGTTACAGCTATCTTATCTCCTAATTCCTCGTCAATATTACTTCCCCAAATTAAATCGGAACGATTTCCGGCATCTTTCTGAACATATTCATTTATGAAGCTTATTTCATCTAATGTTGCTATGTTTTTGCCGGAAGAAATATTTAGGAGTATGTTACTTGCTCCTTTTATATCTGTATTATCCAATAAAGGTGAATTTAGTGCATCTTTAACCGCAACTTTTGCACGATTCTCCCCTTCTGCAACGCCTGTTCCCATTAAGGCAATTCCGCTGCTTTTCATAACTGTTTTAACATCAGCAAAATCTACATTAACGTGTCCTTCAATGGTAATAATCTCTGCTATTCCTTTTGCTGCAACAGTCAGTACTTCATCAGCTTTTCCTAAGGCATCTGTTATTGCAAGGTTACCGTATATTTCTCGAATTTTTTCATTATTAATGATTAAGAGGGCATCAACATGTTTTTCCATTTCTGCAATACCTTGAATTGCCGACTCAATTCTTTTGCTGCCTTCGTATCTGAACGGAATAGTTACAATTCCTACAGTCAGAATGCCGAGTTCTTTTGCGGCTTCAGCAATAACGGGTGCACCTCCGGTTCCTGTTCCGCCTCCCATTCCTGCGGTTATGAATACCATTTTTGTACCTGCTCCGAGAACTGTTTTAACATCTTCAATGCTTTCAATTGCAGCTTCTTTTCCTACATCGGGTTTATTTCCTGCTCCTAAACCTTCAGTAAGTGTTTTCCCGAGTTGAATTTTTGTTCTGACAGGGCTTTTTTCAAGTGCCTGGATATCAGTATTAGCAATAATAAAATCAACACCTTCAATTCCTTGACGGAGCATGTGATTTACGGCATTACTTCCTCCTCCGCCGACTCCGAGGACTTTTATAATTGAAGCAAAATTTGTCGGTAAATCAAAGGGCAATAAATCGTCCATAATAATTAGTTTTGTATTGTTATTAATCTTTTTTTGTTTAATATAAGTTGACATCAAATATTTAATACGGCTATACTTATTCTATTACAGTATCGTCATCATCAAAAAAGTTAATAGCTTTTTGTTTTGCTGATTGAGAAATTTTATCAAAGATTCCTTTTATTCCTAAACCGTTTTTATTTGTTTTTTCTTTTTTTCTTTTCTTTTTATTCGGTTGCTCTGCCTTTTCAATATTTTCAAATCCGAGAATTACTAAGCCTACTGCCGTTGAAAGTTTCGGGCTGTTTACTCTTGCTCCTCCCGAAGATGCAGTCATAGGAGGTTTTGAAAGTTTAACATCAAGCCCCGTAACAAATTTCATTAATTGAGGTAATTTATCCAATAATGAACCGCCTCCGGTAAGGGCAATACCTGCTGCTAATTTATCTCTGTATCCGGAGTTTATAATCTCAAAGTTAATTATGTTAATAATTTCTTCCATTCTGGCTTGAATAACTTTTGAAAGTTCAACCAAAGAAATTTCTTTTGAATCTCTTCCGCTAATCCCCGGTATTACGGCTAAACTGTCTTTTTTTGCAAATTCGCTTAAAGCGGTTCCGCAATCTGTTTTTAATTCTTCGGCATGTTTATGTAAAATTTTATATGCTTCTTTTACATCTTTTGTTATAACATCACCTCCGAACGGAATTACGGCAGTGTGTCTTAAAATGCCTTCATAATAAATTGCTAAATCGGTTGTGCCTCCGCCTATATCAACTAATGCAACACCGGCTTCTTTTTCGTCTTCTGTTAAAACAGCTTTTGATGAAGCAATAGGTTCAAGGTATAAATCGTTTACTTTAATGTCTGAAAGCTCGACACAACGTTTAATGTGCTTTGCTGCGGTTGTTTCGCCAATTATTATATGATAATTTCCGGATAATATTTTGCCTATTCTTCCTACCGGTTCATCAATACCGTTTTCTTTATCAATTGAATAGTTTTGCGGAATAACATCGAGAATCTCCTCGTTTGCTTCAAGCGACAGATTTCTTATTTCTTGGGTCATTCTTTCAACATCATCTTTTGATATAATATTTTCGGGCGACTTTATTACGATAGAATGGTTGTTGTGCACACTTTTAATGTGATGCCCTGCAATACCGATAAATGCGGATGTAAATTCGATGTCTGATGTGTTTTCTGCTTTTTGAACAGCCTCTTTTATTGCTTTAGAAACTGTTTCGATGTTTTGCACAACCCCCATTTTAACACTTTTTTGCGGAGTAGGTACTGTTCCTTTTGCTAAAATTCTGATTCTCCCGTTTTCGTCACGCTCACCTGCAAGAGCTACAATTTTAGTTGTTCCGATGTCAATTGCTGTTATTATTTCTTTCATGTGTTTAAAATTTACTGAGTAATTAATATTGTGTGAGTTTGCCTGTTTTTTTATTTGTTGCTTTTAGTACAAACAATTTGATTTTTATATTTCAGATTAATATATTTATACTTTCTCCAACCTTCTTTTTTCAGGATATTTATGTAAAAATGCTTTAAATATTTTATTTTGTTTTCATAATTATAAATGTCGCCCAAGAGTACAATGTGGTTTCCTACTTTCGGTATTAGTTCATATTCGTTATTTTGTTTTATGTAAATCTGTTCTGTTTGGGCTTTTAAAAATTCATCCTCTGATAATACTTTTGCAATTTTATAAATTTCTTGAATATGCTTTGTAATCGTTGTATCTTTGCCGACAGTAATTCTGTTGTTTTTATATTTAAAATTTATATTTCCGTTTGCAACAAGTACCCTGGCACTTCCTATCTTAGAAACAGGCATTAGCGAGCCTTCTTTATCTATATAAAAGTTTTTGCCGGTTGTCGGCATTATTCTTACAATAGGCACTTTTTGTTTTAATTTCACGACTAAAATACCATTAATTTTCTTAAAAACTTCAGCATTTTTGACGGAAGGGTGAGATTCTATCTTTTTTTCTAATGATGACAAGTTAACTATACTAATAGGGCTTCCTAATAAGTTTTTGTATTCTTTAAAAATAATCTTTTTTATGTCTGATTCATCAATAATGCATTCTTTTTCATCAGCTGAGATTTCAACTTCTACTGCTTTGCAAATTGTTTTGTCGGAAAAAATAATATAAGCCCCGATTATTAAAATAATCAGTACAATTCCGGATATGCTTATTATTTTGCTTTTTCTGTTCATTTATTTAAATCAGCAATATTGTTTTAATGTTTTTTTTATCGGGTCAACAAATCTGTCAATATCTCCGGCACCTATAGTTAAAAGTATTTCCGGTTTTTTATTTTTAATTGTTTCTAAAAGCTCTTCTTTTTTTATCAGTTTTTTGTTTTTAAGGTTCACTTTGTCAAAAATTAATTTTGATGTTACTCCGGGTATTGACTTCTCTCTTGCAGGATAAATTTCTAACAGAATTAATTCGTCGAGTAAACTTAGGCTTTGAGCAAATTCTTCTGCAAAATCACGAGTTCTGGTAAAAAGGTGAGGCTGAAAAATGCCTGTTATATGTTTTTCTTTATAAATACCTCTTATCGAATTTATAAAACTTTTCAATTCTTCCGGGTGATGTGCATAATCGTCAATATAAATAATTTCGGGTGTATTAACAATATATTCAAAGCGTCTTTTAACTCCTGTCCAAGACATTAATGCCTTTCTGATGTTATTTTCTGAAACTCCTTGAATGTCAGCAACAGATATTGCTGCAACAGCATTTTCAATATTTAAATTTCCCGGTATTTGGATTGTAACATCTTTTATTGTTTTACCGGGACATACAAGGTCAAATGTGCTTTTGTTTGCGTTAGTTTTAATGTTTTCGGCATAATAATCTGCTTTTTCATTTAAAGAATAGCTGAAAACATTTACCGGAAAATTTGCTTTTTCGATTTCAACACCTTTTTTTATGATTAAATAACCGCATTTATGAATTTGACTTGTAAATTTTCCGAATGTTTTTTTCAAATCGTTGATGTCTTCGTAAATATCTAAATGATCTTCATCAACAGAAGTAATAATGCCGCACCAAGGATGCAGACTTAAAAAAGAACGATCAAATTCATCGGCTTCTGTTACTGCATATTCAGCTTTATTCGGGGTTTTGCTTAATATTAAATTTGAATTGTAATTTTTTGAAATTCCGCCGAGAAACGCATTGAAATTTACTGCGGACTGTTTAAAAATATGTGCAATTATTGTTGATACGGATGTTTTTCCGTGTGTTCCCGCAACAGCAACCGTTTTATATTGATTTGTTATTAAACCCAAAATTTCAGAGCGTTTTTTTATTTCGTAACCTTCATTTATAAACCAATTTAATTCTGAGTGATTTTTTGGAATAGCAGGTGTATAAACAATAAGAACTTCTTCTTTTTTTAATGATTTAATTTTTTTGTTTATCAGATTTACAGCATCTTCAAAATGGATGTTTATTCCTTCTTTTATTAAATTATCGGTTATATTGCTTTGCGTTTTGTCGTAACCTGACGTTTCTATGCCTGTTTGATTAAAATATCTTGCAAGAGAACTCATTCCTATTCCGCCTATTCCGATGAAATATGTTGCCTTAATTGATTTTAATATGTCATTCTTTTTTTTTGACATTTATCTTTTATTTTTTTTTACAAGTTTTAAAACCTCTTTTGCAATTTTTGTGTCTGAATTTTCAACTTTTTCTTTTGCAATATTTTTTGAAAGGCTATTTATTTTTTCCGGATTTTCAATTAATTTTAAAGCTTCGCCTATTAATTTGTCTTTAGCTTCAATATCAAGAACCATTATTGCTGCATTTTTTTCTTTTAATGAGATTGCATTTTTTGTTTGATGATCTTCGGCAACATTTGGTGAAGGCACTAAAATTGTAGCTTTTTCAAGCAAACACAATTCGGAAATTGTTCCTGCTCCGGCTCTTGAAATAACGATATCGGCAGCCTTAAATGCTAAATCCATTCTTGTAATAAAGTCGTAAACGATTATGTTTTTTGCTCCGGCTTCTTCAACTGCTTTTAAAGAGTCTTCGTAATAATTTCTTCCGGTTTGCCAGATAAAATAAAAATCTTTTTTTGCTATTTCATTAATGTTTTGTTTAATACTGTCGTTTATGCTTTTTGCCCCTCCGCTTCCTCCGAGGCTCAGGATTACTTTTTTGTCGGGTTCTAAATCAAAAAAACCTAAAACCTCTTCTTTCGATATGTTCGGGTTAGTAATTTTTTTCCTGACAGGATTTCCTGTGTTAACAATTTTTTCTTTCGGAAAGAAACGATCCATTTTACCGTAAGCAACACATATTATTTTTGCTTTTTTAGATAAAACTTTATTTGTGATACCCGGATAAGAATTTTGTTCTTGAATTAATGACGGAATTCTTTTTTGAGTTGCCGCATAAACTAACGGACCGCTTGCATAGCCCCCGACACCTACAACAACATCCGGTTTGAATTTTCTTATTATTTTTTTTGATTTTGAAATGCTTGAAATTAAACGAAATATATTTTTAATATTTTCTAAAGAAAACTTTCGCGCAAATCCTTTTATATTCAGCAATTTTATTTTAAACCCTGCTTCGGGGACTTTCTTTTCTTCAATTTTCCCTTTTGCACCTACAAATAAGATTTCTATGTCAGAATCAATTCTTTTTAATGCTTGTGCAATTGCAATAGCAGGAAAAATATGTCCGCCGGTTCCTCCTCCGCTTATTATTATTTTTGTTTTATCCATAGTTAATGCATTATAATTCTTCTGATTGTGTTAATTCTGTTTGTCTGCTGATATTTATAATAATTCCGAGAGAAAAGCTTGTTACCAACAATGAAGTTCGCCCCATGCTAATTAAAGGTAATGTTTGTCCTGTAACGGGTAATGCTCCTACTGACACTCCGATATTTATAAATGCTTGTAATACAATTGCCATTGTAAGCCCCAGAGCAAGATATGCCGCAAACAGGCTTTTTGTTTTTCGTGCAATTCTGATACCTCTGTAAAACAAAATAAGATATAATAAAATTATGAAAACAGCCATCCATAAACCATATTCTTCAATAATAAATGCAAAAATAAAATCGGAATGAGATTGGGGCAAAAGATATCTTACATTTCCGTTGCCGGGAGTTGCTCCCCAAAGTCCGCCGTTAGCAATTGCCATTTTTGCAACATCTAATTGATATGTTTCATCACTGCTTAAGTCTTCTTTGTCGCCAAAAAAAACTTCAATTCTGTGTTCCCATGTTGATATTCTTCCGGGCCATTCAAATACTTCTGCCATAAGCACATAAATCACTATTGCTCCGACAGCTATTAACAGTATTATATAAATTTTTATAATTTTAACACGTGCAATAAACATTATTGTAGCAATAATAGCCGTAATCATTAATGCGGAAGATAAGTCTGCGGGAAATATAAGCCCGACAGTTATTACGAAAGCCCAAGTTGCAGTTTTTACTTTTTTATCATGGATTTCTTCATCATTTCTCTTTGATGCCAGCAAACTTGTAACTAAAATAATTAATGCAATTTTTGCTAATTCCGATGTTTGAATTTCTATTCCGATACCCGGGAGCTCAAACCATCGTTTTGCATTGTTATGTGAAGTTCCGGAAAAAAGTGTAAGAATCAATAAAAATAATACAACAGGGAAAACAATTTTAATTATCCCGAGGTAATTTTTGTAACTGATTTTTGAAAACATTAATACAAAAAAGAGAGCAACTGCTACAGCAATAATTTGTCTTACTAAAAAGTGCATATCTCCTTGATAGGATTTGTTTGAAATCATTGCAGACGCACTGTATACTGCCGGTATTGACAATAACAGTAATAAAAGTGTAATAATCCATAGTACACTGTCGCCTTTAAATATTTTTTTTATGTTTATTGTTTTCAATTTACTTTATTTATCTTAAATTTTCAAGAAGACCTCCGGGCTTTTCTCCGGTTTTACAGGTCTCTTATTGCATTTTTAAATTGTTTTCCTCTGGCTTCGTAATTTTTAAACAAATCAAAACTTGCACATGCCGGCGACAATAAAACTGTATCGTCTTCATCGGCTAATTGATATGCTGTTTTTACCGCTAAGTTGATTGAGTCTGTATCATAAACAGGTAGTACATCTTCAAAAGCTTCAAGAATAGGTTTATTGTCAATTCCCATAGCTACAATTGCTTTTACTTTTCGTCTTACTAAATCTTTTAATATTCCGTAATCGTTGCCTTTGTCAACTCCGCCCATTATTAACACAATAGGAGCAACAATAGTTTGTAAAGCATACCATACAGAATTTACATTAGTTGCTTTAGAATCGTTTACAAATTGAATACCTCTTACTTTAATGTATTTTTCAAGGCGATGTTCAACTCCTGCAAAGTCGGAAAGACTGTTTTTCAAGTCTTCATTACTTATTCCGCTGAGCAAAGTTGTTATGCCGGCAGCCATTGAATTGTACATGTTATGGTCGCCTTCGAGTGATAATAAACCGTTTTCCATTTTGAAGTTTCTTGTGTTTATGTCAATAAATATATTTTCTGTTGTTTTATATGCTCCCGGTTTTATTTTTTTCTTTACGGAAAAAGGGA
This sequence comes from Bacteroidales bacterium, assembly GCA_021648725.1. Taxonomy (NCBI): domain Bacteria; kingdom Pseudomonadati; phylum Bacteroidota; class Bacteroidia; order Bacteroidales; species Bacteroidales bacterium. Next base: position 45,316 of record JAKISF010000011.1, read on the forward strand.
ACATTTGTGCTTTGATATTTCTTTTTTTAATTTCTTTCAGAATTATTTCGTCATCTTCGCAATAAATAAAAGCATCATCTGAGGTCATGTTTTGGGCTATTCTGAATTTTGAGTCTGTATAGTTTTGAAAATCATATTTGTACCTGTCTAAATGGTCGGGTGTAATATTTAGTAAAATTGCAATATCTGCTTTGAAATTATGCATTCCGTCAAGTTGAAAGCTGCTTAATTCAATAATATAATAATCGAAATTTTCTTCTTCGGCAACTTGCATTGCGAAAGATTTACCTACATTTCCTGCTAAGGCAACATTCATGTTTGCATTTTTAAAAATATGATAAATAAGTTCGGTAGTTGTTGTTTTTCCGTTGCTGCCGGTTATACAAATTAATTTTGCATTTGTGTATCTTGCTGCAAATTCAATTTCTGAAATAACAGGAATGTTTTTTTCTTTTGCAGAAATAATAATATGTACTGTATCGGGAATTCCGGGACTTTTTATAATTTCATCGGCATTAAGAATTAATTCGGAACTGTGTTGTTTTTCTTCAAATTTGATTGTATTATTATTCAGAATTATCTTATTTGCATCATTAATTTCTCCGAAATCAGAAACAAAGACATCGAATCCCTGCTTTTTTGCAAGAACCGATGCTCCTATTCCGCTGATACCTCCTCCTAATATGACAATTCTTTTTCTCGGCATTTTTTATCTCACTTTTAATGTTAAAATTGTTATAATAGCTAATAAAATTCCTACAATCCAAAATCTTGATACTATTTTAGATTCGGGAATCCCTTTTTTTTGAAAATGATGATGCAGCGGAGCCATTAAAAATATTCTTCTTCCTGTGCCTGTTTTTTTTCTTGTATATTTAAACCATGCAACTTGTAGCATTACTGATAAGTTTTCCATTAAAAATATTCCCGCCAATAATGGAATAAGAAACTCTTTTCTTACAATTATTGCAAAAACGGCAATAATTCCGCCGAGGGTTAAGCTTCCGGTATCGCCCATAAATACTTGTGCCGGATATGAATTATACCATAAAAACCCGATGGTTGCTCCCATAAATGCACTTGCAAAAATAACTAATTCGCCTATGTGCGGTATGTACATTATATTTAGGTAGTCGGCAAAAATTAGGTTACCCGAAACATAAGCAAAAATGGCGAGTGTTGCTCCGATGATTGATGATGTTCCGGTTGCGAGGCCGTCCAAACCGTCGGTCATATTTGCCCCGTTAGAAACTGCGGTTATGATAATAATTACCGTCAAAACGAAAACAATCCAGGCAGCATCTTTTTTATGTTCTCCCATAAACCAAACAAGGGATTCGTAATTAAATTCGTTGTTTTTTAAGAACGGAATTGTTGTTTTTAACGGCTTATCTCCGTTAGTCGGGTATTCAAGATCTGTTGAGATATTTGTTTCGTAAAGTATTGATGCTTCGGGGTTTTCTCTAATTTGAATATCATCGCTGAAATAAAATGTCAGTCCGACAATCAGCCCTAATCCTACCTGTCCGATGATTTTATATTTTCCGGCTAAACCGGCTTTGTTTTTCTTAAATGTTTTTATATAGTCGTCAATAAACCCGATTATTCCGAGCCAAACGGTTGTTATGAGCATTAATGTAATGTAAATATTTCCGATTTCGGCAAAAAGTAATACAGGAATAAGAATTGCAGCAATAATAATGAGACCGCCCATTGTCGGAGTTCCTTTTTTTGCATATTGACCTTCTAAACCGAGATCTCTGACAACTTCGCCCACTTGTTTTTTTTGTAATAATCGGATAATTCTTTTTCCGAAAATCATGGAAACAACAAGAGAACTTACTGCAGCCAGTGCAGCTCTGAAAGATAAATAATGAAATAAACCTGCTCCGGCAATGTCCATTTTGTCTAAATATTCGAATAGGTAGTAAAACATATTTTTTGTTTTGCGAAACATCCTGCAGGATTGTTTCTATTTTTTACTTTTTAAAAATTCTTCTGCTGTTTCTTTATCGTCAAAATGTATTTTTTTATCGTTAATTTCCTGATAATTTTCGTGTCCTTTTCCGGCAATCAAAATAATATCTCCTTTTTTTGCCAGAATTATTGCTGTTTTAATTGCTTCTCTTCTTTCCGTAATTTTTAACACATCCATTTGGTTATCCTTCACACCTGTTGCCATATCTTCAATAATTCGCTCGGGGACTTCATTTCTCGGATTATCAGAAGTTAATATTAGTTTGTCGCTTCCGTTAAGTGCAGCTTTTGCCATTAAGGGGCGTTTTTCTTTATCTCTGTTTCCGCCGGCACCTACAACGGTTATTAATATTTGCCCGTTTTTTCTTAATTCATTAATGGTTTGAATTACATTTTGTAATGCATCCGGTGTGTGAGCATAATCTATAATTGCCGTTATATCGTTATTAATTACGATTTCAAACCTGCCTTCAACAGCTTTTAAGGTGCTCAGAGTTGTCAGAACTTCGCTTTTTTCTAAACCTAAAAGCAGGGCTGTTGCATAAACAGCTGTTAAATTGTATGCGTTGAAAGTTCCGGTTAACAAAGTCCAAACTTCTGTGTTGTCTGTTTCCAGAAGCATCCCGTCTATATGTTTTTCAATTACCTTTGTTTTAAAATCGGCAAAAGTTCGTAAAGCGTAAGTGTATTTTTCAGCTTTTGTGTTTTGTAAAATTATATTTCCGTTTTTATCGTCAATATTTGTAAGAGCAAAAGCATTTTCAGGCAGATTATCAAAAAACGTTTTTTTAACTTTAATGTATTCTTTAAATGTTTTGTGATAATCTAAATGATCATGTGTAATGTTTGTAAAAATTCCTCCGGCAAATGTTAATCCGCCTATTCTATTTTGATGAATTGCATGTGAACTGACTTCGGTAAAACAATATTCACAATTTGCCGAAACCATTTCATTAAGTAATCTGTTAAAAGTTATTACATCGGGTGTTGTGTATCTTGTTTTAATTTCTTTTTCGTTAATGTAATCCTTTACGGTTGAAATCAAGCCGACCTTATAACCGGATTTTAAGAATAATTTATAGAGCAAAGTTGCTGTTGTTGTTTTTCCGTTAGTTCCTGTTACCCCTATAAGTTTAAGTTTTGCAGAAGGATTATTATAAAAGTTTGATGCTGCAATTCCTAAATTTTCGTTACTGTTTTTTACTTTAATAACAGTAATAGTTTTGTCAATTTCTGTATCATGTTCGAGCATTATTGCAGAAGCCCCTGATTTAATTGCATTTTTAATAAAACTGTGTCCGTCGGCATTAACGCCTTTTACGGCAACAAACAGATGTCCTTTTTTTGTTTTTCGAGAATCGAAACTTATGCCTGAAATTTTTGTGTTAACAGAACCGGAAATTAATTCGTGCTTAATGTTATTTATGATATGTTTTAATGTTTTTTGCATTAATTATTTTAGTTCTAATTTTATTTTTGTTCCTTTTTTAATTTCTGTTCCGGCAGCAATTGATTGATAAATGACAAAACCTCTGCCTGAAATACAGGGATTCATACCCATAGTTTCTAAAATATAAACTGCATCTTTTGCTCCCATATATTGTAAGTTCGGCATTTTATCATTTTCAAAAGTTCTGTTTTTAAATATGATTATATCTTTTTGCGCCTCTGTTGTAACCCATTTTGAACTATTCTCATTTTTAACAGGAAATGAAACCGAAGCCAAAACACGTTTTAAATCATCACTGTTTCCGTTTTTTGAATACGGAGTTTTGTTTGAACCGGATAAATCTTCTTTCGGCGGATTAATATCTCTGTCTTTTGAAAATATTTTGTCTGCAATTTTTTTAAAAACAGGAGCTGCTGCTAATGCACCGTAGTAATCTGTTTGCGGTCTGTTGATTACGACAATCATTGAATATTTAGGATTATCGGAAGGAAAATAGCCGGCAAATGATGCTCTGTATTTTTCGTTGTGTGTTCCGGTTTTTGAATCGTAATATTCTGTTGTTCCGGTTTTTCCGGAGATTTTGTATTCTTTTGTATTAATTAACCTTGCCGTGCCGACTTCAACAACATCTCTTAATATTTTTTGAGCTTTAAGGATTGTTGATTTTGAACAAATTAAAGGATTTAGTTCAACCGGTTTAAATTCTTTAACAGGCATTCCGTCTTTTTCAATTCTTTTAACTATTTGAGGTTTAACCATTATGCCGTTATTTGCAACTGCATTATAAAAGGTTAATAATTGTAAAGGTGAAATTTTAACTTCGTAACCGTGAGCTATCATTCCGGGAGTTGATGCTGCCCATGCAGGATGTTCGGGAGTTTTAATAAAGGGTTTATTTTCCCCGTAAATATCTACCCCGGAAATGTCACCTATTCCGATTGCATTCAGTTGTTTTAAAAATCTTTCAATTCGACCTTTCTTCACATAATTATCATCAATTATTTTTAACATTCCTACATTGGAAGATTTAGCAAAGACTTGCCATACCGGAATTTTTCCGTAACCGTGACCGCCGGAATCATCTACGGGAACACCGTGATACATGATATGCCCGTTTCCCGTATCAATTATGTCTTCTAAATCAACGTAACCGTCTTCTAAAGCTGCCATTAATACCGGTAACTTGAAAGTTGATCCGGGAGCAAGATTTTCGCCGACTGCATAGTTTAGTTCTTCTGTAAAAGTGTTATTGTTATACCTTTTAATATTTGCTATAGCTTTAATATATCCTGTTTCAACCTCCATTACCACAACAGAACCGTAGTCTGCTTTTAGTTTTGATAATTGTGCTTTTAAGATATTATCAACATAGTCTTGCAAATCAATATCAATTGCGGTAATTAAATCTAAACCGTTTTCTGTTTTAAGAACTTCGCCTCCTTTAATGTTCATCCAATTTCCGGAAGCAATTTTTTTCATATAAGATTTGCCTGCTCGTCCTCCGAGTTCGCGGTTATATGTATATTCTAAGCCGGCTTTGCCTTGAATGAGTCCGGTTCCTTTATCTTCGCCCAAGAATCCGATTGTTCTTCTTAATAAATTGCCAAAAGGTCTTTTTCTGTACGTTCTTTTTTTACTTATGAAACCGCCTTTATTGCTGCTTAATCTGAAAAGAGGGAATTTTTTGATTTCAGAAAACTCATCGAATGTTAGGTTTGTTGCAATCTTCAGATACTGAACAGAATCTTTTCTTGCTTTAATAAGTTTTCTTTTATATTCCTCTTTCGATTTATCTTTTAAAAAGTCGGATAAACGAAATGACAAAGAATCAATGTTTTCGTTAAACCTTTTATCCGTCAAACCCCCTGCTCTTGTATCCATGTGAATGTCAAAAAAACTGACAGAGGTTGCCAGCAGTTTTCTGTTTGCGTCATATATATTTCCTCTGTTGGGTTTGCTTTCTCTTAAATCAACAGCAAATGAGTTTATTTTATTTTCCCATTGATCTTTTTCAACAATCATTACTTGAACCATCTTAACAATCAGGTATATTGCAAATATTATCAATGCAATATAGACAACGGCTGTTCGTGTTATTATTTGCTCCCTGATATTTAGGTTGTTATCTGCGGACATGTATAAAGTTGTTAATTCAGCTTTTCAATTATTATTTGTTTCAACGGGGTTTCGGGAAGCTTAAGACCTAATTTAATTATTGTACTGTCTTGTGCTACCTTTCTCTCTGTTCCGAGAATCATTAATTTTGTTTCAATTTTTGTGTGTTTTGAATGTAATATTTCCACATCATTTTTTAATGTTCTTTTTTTGATTACAAGTTCTTCGGTTCTGTATCTGTTGTAAATGAGAAAAATAATAAGGGTAACAACAAATAATATATAATACATATTTGCCGGTTTTATTTCTGAACCGAGCCACTTACCTGTTAAAATATTACGTATTATTTTATTTGTATTTGCCATTTATATTTTTTCTGCTATTCTGAGCTTGGCACTTCTTGCTCTGTTATTTTGTTTAATCTCGTTTTCATCGGGCATTATTACTTTCTTTGATATTTCTTTGAATTCTTTATGCTGTTTTCCATATATGTCTGTGATTCGGTTGCCTTCAAAATTGTTAAATTTCAGAAAGTTTTTAACAATTCTGTCTTCTAATGAGTGATAACTAATAATTACGAGTCGCCCTCCTTTTTTTATTATTTCAGGGCACTGCAACAGTAATTTTTTTAGAACATCAAGTTCTTTGTTCGTTTCTATTCTTAATGCCTGATATACTTTTGCAGTGATTTTAAATTCTTTATTCGTTTTTATTGCATTGTTAATAATTTGGTTTAGCTGTTCTAAGTTTGTTATTCTTGATTTTTCTCTGAAACTAATAATTTCTGCTGCTAATTTCCGAGAACTTTTTAGTTCTCCGTAATTTTTGAAAAGCAGAGAAAGTTTTTCTTCACTATAATTGTTTAATATGTCGAGCGATGAATGTTTTGCTTTTGTATTCATTCTCATATCCGGAATGCCCCCTAACCTGAAAGCAAAGCCTCTTTCTTTATTGTTAAATTGATGAGAAGAAACTCCTAAGTCTGCCAAAATTCCGTCGACTTTATCATATCCTGCATATTTAATAAAGTTTGACAGGTATTTAAAGTTTCCTCGAAAAAAAATAAATTTGTTTTTTAATGAGTTGTCTGATAATATTTTATCTGCATTTTTTATTGCATCTTCATCTTGATCAAGTGCTATTAACTTTCCTGTTGTTAATTCGGGTAATATTTTTTTTGTGTGTCCACCTCCTCCGAATGTAACATCAACATAAACCCCGTCGGGCTTAATATTTAATCCTTTTACCGAATCATTTAATAATACAGGAATATGATATTGATTTGACATTTTTATTTATGATAAATCTGATGTAATGTTATAATTCCGGCAAATCACCTCCCATTATTTCTTCTGCAAGATTTGCAAAATCATTTGCTTCCATGGCTACCTTTTCGTACTCTTCAATTGCCCAAAGTTCAATTTTTTGATTTTGAGCTAACAGTTTAATGTCTTTTTTTATGTTAATTTCTTCAAGCAATCTTGACGGAATTAATATTCGATTATTGGAATCAAGTTTTAGTTCTGCCGTTCCTCTATAAAATTCTCTTAAAAATGCAGAGTGTTTTTTGTTATACGGGTTCGTTTTTTTATTAATTATTGATGTTTGCCTGTCCCATTCGTCACTTGTATAGATAATTAAACATTTATCATATATGTCTTTTTTAATTACAAATTTTTTCTCAGAACTTTCCGACATCTGCTTAATGTATGCAGACGGAAAATTAACTCTCCCTTTCGAGTCAATTTTTGCCGTAAAGTCACCTATGAAATTTGCCATTAATTTTTTTTTAAATCTTAAACTACAAATATAATACATTTTTACCACTTTATCCCACTTTGCCCCACAACAAACTAATCGTCAAGTTATTAACATAGTTAACATTTAATGTATATTGCTCTATGTTAGTAAATTATGTGTTTTATTAAAAGTGAGGTGTTTAAAAAAAAAATGATATAAAAAAATTTGAGCTAAGAAAGTGATTATATATATTTGTATTTTATTTCTTGAAAATTATTTTATGAAGAATTCAGCACAAAATAAAGAAGAAAAAAAACTGATAGATATTGACAGAATAATTTCCGGGAAAAATCCTAAATTATATAAAAAGCTTCCCGAATTTATTATCAAATATATAAAAAGGACAATACACCAAGATGTATTAAATAATTTTATTCAAAAAAATAACTTAAGCACAGGGAATGAGTTTCTTGAGAATTCATTTACAACTTTTAATGTTTATTCAAAAATAATTAATGAAAATAATCTTCCTGATAACAGTAATGTAATTTTTGTGGCCAACCATCCTATCGGTAGTTTTGACGGTCTTCATATTATAAATATTCTTTTTAAAAAATACGGAAAAGTTAAGGCGGTTGTAAATGACATTCTTTTAAATGTTAAAAGTTTAAATGAGTTTTTTGTAGGCGTTAATAAACATGGTATTACTCCTCGTGAGCAAATTGCCCTTTTAAATGATATTTTTAATTCTGATTATCCGTTTTTCTTTTTCCCGTCGGGCATGGTTTCGCGAAAGAATAAAGGGAAAATAACAGACGGAGATTGGAAAAAAACATTTGTTACAAGAGCAATTAAGCATAAAAGAGATGTAATACCGATATATATTGAAGGGAAATTAAGTAATAAGTTTTACCGCTTTGCAAATATTCGAAAGTTTTTAGGAATAAAGGCGAATTTGGAAATGTTTTACTTAGTTGATGAATCAATTAAACAAAAAGGGAATACGTTGAAAATTACGATAGGAAAGCCGATAGCATATTCTAAATTTGATAAATCAAAAAGCCATTTTGAGTGGGCACAAGAAGTAAAAAAACACATTTATAAAATAGGCGAAGACATTGAACCGGAATTTTAACATATGAAAAATAAAACATTTTATTATTTTTTTGTTTAAATTTGTAAATTATAGAATTTTAAGATATCAAGAATTAATGAAAGATATTATACCTGCTGTCGATAAAGATTTATTGATTTCCGAATTAACGGAAGATAAGTTTATGCGAAGAACAAATTTCGGAGATAACGCTATTTATGTATGCACAGCACACGATTCGCCAAATGTTATGAAAGAAATAGGCAGATTAAGAGAGCATGCATTCAGGAGAGCAGGCGGAGGCTCAGGGAAAGATGCAGATATAGATGCTTATGATACCGCAGAAATACCTTATAAACAATTAATTGTTTGGGACGAAGAAGATAAAGAAATTACAGGCGGGTATCGATTTATTGATCTCAGTAAAATTCCGGCTGAAAAGCACGAAGGTATGAAACTTGCAACACAGGGCTTGCTTAATTTTTCAGATAAATTTATAAAAGAATATATGCCTTATACCATTGAGTTGGGGCGTTCTTTTGTACAACCTAATTTTCAATCGGGAAGTATAACCAGAAAAACTCTTTTTGCATTGGATAATCTTTGGGACGGTTTAGGTGCTTTATTGAATAACAATCCGAAAATAAAATATTTCTTCGGTAAAGTTACAATGTACACACATTTTGAAAAATTTTCTCGTGATTTAATTTTATATTTCATGAATAAACATTTTAAAGACCCCGAGAAATTAGTTTCCCCTATTAATCCTTTGCCTTATCATCATAATGAAACTGAACTTGCAATGGTTTTTCCGAATGATGATTACGAGAAGAATAAAAAAATATTATCAAAAGAAGTTCGTGTGAGAGGCGAAAATGTACCGCCTTTAATAAACTCTTATATGAGTTTATCCGGAACTATGAAATGTTTCGGAACTTCAATAAATACAAATTTCGGATATGTTGAAGAAACAGGTATTTTAATAACAGTTGATGATATTTATGAGAGCAAGAAAAAAAGGCATCTTGAATTTTGACAGAACTAATTTCCCTAAATTGGGTTAATGCTTTAAAATGTATGATGGTAAAAAAGAAAGCATATTTTCTGATTTTTTTCATTATATTAAATAACTTGTTTATTTTCTCACAAGAATATGACCCTTATACATACCAGAACATTAAAGAGGAATCGACTTTAAACGAAAAAATATTCTTCGGAGGAGGTTTCGGTCTTCAATTCGGCACATCAATTGTTTTAAAGCTGACACCGGAGGCGGGATACAGAATATTGCCGAATGTTGAAACAGGTATAGGCGGTTACTACTTATATGCGAAAAATTATTCTTATAATTTATCTGATAATGTTTACGGCGGAAAAGTTTTTTCCAGACTTTTTATTTATAATGACATCTTTTTACAAAGTGAATATGAAATGTTAAATATTGCTGATTATGATATCAGCACCTATTATTATACGGGTGAGCGGATTTTTATTCCCGGTTTTTTGGGCGGTATAGGCTATCGCCAAAAAATAGGTAAACGCACTGCATTTTTGTCAAGTATATTTTATAATTTTTCAATAAATGAGAAAACACCTTACCGAAACCCTGTAATAAGATTTACAATGATTTTTTAAACAAAATTATTCATCCTTCAATAATATATTTCGAATTTCAGAATATTCATCTGAAACATAAAATGAGAATAAATGTGCGATTCTTAAAGCTATGTTCTGGTTTTTGTAAGAACCGTTACGATTAACTTTTAAAAGGAACTCATATAGAGAGCTTTTTTCAGCTTCTTCAAAAAAACCGAAATTATATTTTCCGGTCAAGAAAATTGTTCTGACAGCAGATTTGATGCTCCCGCATATTGCTAAGCCTGCTTTGTCAGCCGTAAATTGCATTAATCTTGAAGCTGCTAAAAGTTTTTGTTCTTTTTCGGTTTTGCTGTCCGGTTTAAAAGTTGAGCTGTAATATTCAGATAATCTGACGGCTGCATTATAAATATTTTTACCTTTCTCAATATGATTTGAACTTTTAAGAATATTTGTAAGGCGATTTAACTTTTGCGAATTTTGGATAGACTTTCCGGCTAAACCTGCAACCGGCACAACTGTTAAAAGAGCATCTAAAAGAGTTACTCCCTTATCTGCAACACCTCTCCATACGTCTTTTGACGATATTCTTGAATGTTTAAAAAATATATGAGCAATTTCGGAAGCTATTGAAAATTGAAGTTCTCGATAGTTTAAAAATAACCCAGAATTAATATCTAAATGATGTTGACCGATAATAATAAAAGGCGGGTTTCCTTCATATCCGATAATGCTTTTTGATTTTTCACCTCTCGAGATGTAGAATTCAAGATTTTCGATGCCGAAAATTTGTTGTATGTTTTCAAAAATCTCGTACAATTTAGAATAGTTTGATTCGTCAATTTTTTCGGCATATTCTTTTAATGATGAATAGTCATCGGCTTTAATTTTAGAAATCCATTTTTGAACAGAATGAAAACTGCCTTTTTTATTTGTTGCAGGATGTCGTAATTTCGCATTTAATATGTTTTCGGGAATTTTGTTATACTTCCTTACGGGAACTTCTTTTGAGATATTTGTTAAGCCGGTTTTTTTCAGAAGGATATTGATTTTTTCAGCTTTGCTTTTCAAATCATCATTTTTTGCTTCCGATAGTTGAACTAAGTTATTTTTGTTAAGGGGTTGTAACTGAAACAGTTTCTGAATTTCATTTTCGGATTTGTTTTTACCTTTTGCAAGTGTTAACAAATTTAATATTTTAATTTTCAGAAGTTGACCGCTTTCAGAACTTGATAAGTTTAAATTTTGCGGAGGTAAAATATCAGAAATTGTTTCATCGGGAAGATGCTTCATTAATTTATTTAATATTTTAATTGCTCGTCTTTTTTTATCGGAGTCAATTAAAAAATCAGCATAGTTAATATCAAATACTGTTTGGTTTATTAAATCTTTATTCTTTTTTTTAAATTCAGTTCTTATTGTTTCATATAAGGGCATTATTTTTCTTTTTTCGTCTGGGTTATCTGCGGTTTCAACGAATAATTCTAAGAAGAAAGTTTTTTCGTTGTATGATACTTGCCACCGGTTTAATATATTGTTAATATCTTTCTTTGCATTGTCACTCAATAACAATTTCCGAGAAATTATTTTGAATTCATTTTCGGGAAAATAGTTCTGAATTGTAGTTTTGTCATTTTTGACTCTTATAATCAAAAGAAGTAAATCATTAATAGGGCTGCTTTCTTTACATTTGATGTAAGATATTAAACGTATTGCTGTATTATAATTTTTGTTTATGTAGTTTAGCCTTGCGATTTCTCTTATTCTGTCAAAATTTTCATAATCCTGAATGTTTTTTAGGAAATTAAACAGTTTTGAATTTTTTCTTTTAGGTTGCCAAACTATATCATTATACAAGATTAAATTTTTTGTGATTCTTTTTTTTATCTCAAATTTATCTTCTAATTTTTTAAAAAATATACATTCGCCTGCTTTGTTGAAGCCAAAAACAGCAGTTGATTCTTCAGTTACAATAAATGTTGAATTATAAATGTTGTTTTCTTTGTCCTGTTTTTCGGTTTTTAATGCCGACAGATTTAGTTTGACTAAAAGATGTTCCCCTTCTGTTATGTTTTTTATGAAAACTCTTTCGTTAAGATGTGTTTTTTCAATAAAAGTATTGTCAAAATCAATTTTTTCGACAATGTTTTTCTTCAGGTAATTACTATAAACAGTTTCGTATATAAAAATTGTGATTTCTTTTTTATGCGAATCATTTAATAGTGAAGATAAGCCCAAATTTGTTTGTTTTTTTTCTGTACCGTCAATGTTTTCTGCAATAATTATATCGAAATAAAGAAGCCTGCCGGTTTTAAAAAAGATAATAAGAAAGTCAGTATTTACATTTATTTTTCCGGCAAAACTTTTTGGCGAGTTAAAACGAATTTCGGTAAAGTCTTTTCCGTAATTTTTGGTATCTGTTTCTTGTTTTAGTTCATTGTGTAAAAATATTTTAACAGAACTTGTAAAAGCATCAAAGTTAAAACCGTCATATAAATAAACAACTTTAGCGTTTGTGAATATGTGGTTTAATTTGTTTAATTCCGGGTTTTCGGATGAGAGGTTTTTAAATTGCTTATTTTTTTGGCTTAATGATTCTTCAAAAATATTGTGCATACAAATTTGTTTTATTACCAAAGATAATAAAATTACCAAAATTTCTTATGTTGTTTAGAGATTATTTATTGTCTGATGTATTACTTGATGCAGCAAATCCTGTTTCCCAAATTTTTATATTACTTTCGTCACAAGAAACAATATATTTCCCGTCTTTACTGAAAACTACATCGAGTACAGGAGCCGAATGAGATTGGATTGTTTTAATACTTTGATGTGTTGATACATCCCACAAAATAAATGTGTTGTCCCAAGAACTGCTGACAATATATTTTGAATCAGGGCTTATATCAACTTTTTTTACATGCCACATATGACCTCGCATAACTGCAATATTATCAAAGGTTTCCAAGTCCCAAATTTTCACGGTATTATCTTTTGCCCCTGTTACAAAAAACTTTTGGTTCGGGCTTATTGCTAATGTTGTTATAACATTTGTATGACCTTCTATTGATTTTACCTGAAGTTGTTTTGAAATGTCCCATTTTTTTATTCTTCGGTCGCCGGAGACACTTATAATATATTTCCCGTCATTAGTTACTTTTAAAGCATATACTCTGTCTTTGTGTCCCCAAAGTGTTCTGTATCTTTTTGTAGATACTAATTCCCATACACTGATTACTTGGTCTGTTCCGCCTGTTACAACATAAATTCCGTTAGGTGTGAATTCTGCACTCCAAACTTCGTCTCCGTTTCCGGTGTATGATTTTAATTGTTTTCCGGTATTAATGCTCCAAACTACGGCAGTTCTGTCTTGACCGGCAGAAATAAAATATTTTTCTTTTTTATCAAATGAAATGGAATTTATTTCACCTGTATGTCTTTTTAACGAATATATAATTTTGCCCGTAAAAGGCTCATAAGCAACAATTTCTCCTGTGTTAAAGCCGCAAATAATTTTTTGATTGTCCGGCGATATATTTACGGCTGTAATAAACTTCCCTTCAACGCTTATGGTGTTTATTTCTTTAAGGTTTTGACTGTTAATTTGCAGAAAATTCAATAAAAACAGCAAGGTAATTATATTGATTTTGATTATTCGGGATTTCATTTTTTGGCTTTTTAATTAATTTCGGTTAAAATACGACTACTTTGTCAGTTGACCAAATTTCTTTGATAAAAGTTGCTTTCATATTTGTTAAATTTGCAAAAGAAGTTGTTTTTTATGCTTTTAAAAATTCAATAAAGAACTTTGTGCCTTTGTTTACTTTTGATTCAAACCAAATATCGCCACCTGCACTGTTTACAATGTTTTTGACTATTGCCAACCCTATTCCCATACCCGTAGTTTTTGTTGTGAAACTTGGTTCAAAAAGACGGTTTTTTTTATCATTTGGTATTCCTGCTCCGTTATCTTCAATAATAACTGTTACTTTTGTTTGACCGGTCAGTAATAAAACTTTAATTTTCCCTTTTCTTTTTTTCGGTATTGCTTGTATTGAGTTTTTTATTAGGTTAATAAAGACCCTGGACACTTGCTCTTTGTCAGCAATTATATAAATATTATCATTTTTCTTATAATCAAAGCTTATATCAATATTCTCGGTGTTTTCAAACAAACCGGTAACAGTTTTTAATTTTTGTATAATATTTACTTCTTCGTTTCTTGCTTTGGGCATTTTTGCAAAAGCTGAAAATTCAGATGCAATTGATGATAATGTATTAATTTGCTCTATAAGAGTTTCAGAAACAGAGTTTAATCGCTTTTCAAAACCTTTAGTATCGTCTATTTTATCGTACCATGTTTTTTGAAGTAGCTGAATGCTTAATTTCATGGGTGTAAGCGGGTTTTTTATTTCATGAGCAATTTGTTTTGCCATTTCTCTCCACGCACTTTCTCTTTCAGACTCTGCCAGCTTTTTAACACTGGTTTCAAGCTTACTTACCATTAAATTATATTCTTTTACGAGTGCACCTATTTCATCATCCTTATTATAAATAATCTCTTGTTGTTTTTTTCCAAGTTGAACTGCTTTAAATTTGCTTTGCAGCATTCTTAGGGGTCTTGTAATTTCTGTTGAAATAATAAAAGCTAAAAATATTGTTAATAAGAATAATACAACATATAGGTTTAGTGTTGTGATAAGAACATCTGATATGTTTTTTTTAAGTTTGTTGGTTTTAATAAAATAAGGCAAATTGATATATGAAATAATTTTGTTATTATCATTTTTAAGTGGGATATAAATTGATGAATACTCTAAATTGCCGATTTTTTCTTTGTGAATAAACTCTGTTTTTTTATATAAAGACATCGCTTTAAAAGCTTCTGAGTCCATTTGTTTGCCTATTAAACCTTTATTGAAAATTTCAGACCTTGAAGTTGCAAGCAGATACCCGTTTAAATCGTATAAGTTAATATCAGAGAAGAACACTTGAGAGAATTTAATTAAAAGTTCGTCAAGGTGATCATATCTGTCGGTGTGCCATGCCGGCGTAAGTTCTTCCTCATCTTGCAACTTATGTTTTAATTCAACTAAAACAGATTGGATTTTATCTCCTATTTCTTTATCAATGGTTTCTTGATATTGCTTAACTGTATAATAAACTGTACCGATTCCAAAAATAACAAATGAAATAACAAGAATAAATATCATTGCAAACCTTAGTTGATTTGTAAAATTAAATTTTAACTTTTTAACTACAAATCTGTAATCTGAGAAAAGAATAGAAATAAATACAAGAAAATTGTAAAAAACGAATAAATAGGCAAATGAAATTATTAAATCAAAAGTCTTTGTTTTTTCCTTACTTAATACAATTCTTTGTCCTTTTTTATCGGACAAGACCAAATGGTTGTAGCCGTTTAATTCTATGCTATACCTCTGGTCTGAGCTAATTGCGAAATCTTTATCTATTAAGTCATAAAAATATTTGCCGGATTTAACGGAGAGAATACCGTTATTATATTTTGCATAAGAATAATTTTCATATTCTGTTTTTGTTTGTGTGCTTTTATCAATTAATAATTTCGGATACCCAAGGCTTTTTGATATAAGCTTCTCGTTTAGTGTTATATATAAGGTTAGATCTCTGTTGTCAATATATTCGGGAATTTTTATAACACCTGTATATATTATTTTTCCCGAATTGTCATTTAAGAACCAAAATACTGTATTCTCAACTTTTTTACCAAACTCATTAAATTTGTTACTATAGTATCCTTGACAATTTAAAGCTTGGTTTGCCGATTCATAAAATTCGGTATTTCCGCACAAGCTAAGTGAAAGGTCATATTTTTCCCAAAAACCGTAAAAGTATTTTCGTCTTAAGTATTCGTGAATAATTAAGTCTTGGTCAAAACTGACATTTGTAATCTTATTTATTAAAACCGTATCGTTTACTAACCTGTTGTTGATTTCTCGTAAAAACCGTTCAGCCATCTCATCTCTTTCATCTGCAAGCCGATTTATTAATATACTTTCTTTTTGTGCTTCTTTTATTCGATTGTCAGAATGTTCAAAAATGACTATGAAAACAGAAAAGGCAAAAATTATGCTGATAACTGAATAGTATGAATAATCCTGTTTGTAATAACGAATGAATATCAGAATGACAATAAAAACAATGAATGACAGAACTTGAAATGTGCAAAATTCATTAATAAAATAATAATTTAATATTACGAGAATTAATGACGAAAAAAGCAAAGTTACTATCGTATTAATTGCTTTTGTTATTCGGCTTGTAAGTTTTATAAAGTGATCCGAAATAATAATAAATGACAAAAATGCAATGCCGATTAAAAGGTGTGCAAAAAAGGCGTATATATCAAATTCTTTAAGGTTTTGAATGTTGACAGTAATTGTAGAATTTAATAAAAATGCAGAAATTGTTTCGTATATCAATAAATAGTAGTAAAAAATAACTAAAATGTACCCGAAAATGAATAAATAAATAAAACTTTCATTTTTTTTATTAAGCTTATCAACAATACTTTCGAAAGGTATTACCCTAAATAAATTTACAGAAATAAAAACAACGACAGATGCATATATTAACAGTTTTGCAAAAGAAGAAAACGGAAATGTTCCGCTATACAGTTCCCTTGAATTAAAAGTATTATCAATTAAAAAACCGTTAAACGAAAATTCTGAAATAATTATAAGAATAACAGAAATCCCTACGGTTATTGCAGCACTGATTAAAAAAGAGTTTTTTTTATCGGAAATAAATTTTAATAAAATCGTAAAAAAGAATAAAACCGAAATTATTGAAAAATAAAACAGTAAAAACGGTAATTCCGAAGTTTCATATTCCGAATCAAAATTTTTAGAAGGGATTAATGAAAAAAGATATTTTCCCTCTTTGTTATTGATGTCCCTTCCTATGCTGATAGGTGAAGTTGACAAGATTACGGAAGAAGGAATATCTGCACCGATTACAAATTCTGTTTTTAAATACTGATTGTCATAATAATAATTATTCTTAATTTTTAAAAGACCGATAATATTACAATCTTTCAAATTAACTTTTGCAACTTCATACCAGCCGTTACCTAATTTAACAATTTTACTATCCCTGAAAACAGAATCATTATAAATATAAGGAATAGGTACAGTATTGCTTGTCCAAAATTTCAACGAATCATTCTGGTATATTAAAACAGTAAATTTCGAATTTTGATTATTCGTAATTCCTTCAAATAACAATCTTATATTACTATCGGAAGAAATGCTTTTTGCAGTTTTTGAAACTATTGTTTCAAGCTCATCTTCAAGGGGATGCAAAATCGACTCAATATATTCTGTGTCAATAATATAGTTCAATTTACTTTCTTCGTATTTATTTACCAAATAAGATGAAATAAACAAAACTGCAGGAATAATTGCTAATATTATGAGTTTCCGATTTTTAGTCATTATGGTATGGCTCTCCTTTTATAATAGTAAATGCTCTGTATAGTTGTTCTGCAAATAAAAGTCTTACGGGTTGATGCGAGAAAGTCATTTTAGATAATGAAATTTTTTCGTTTGCTCTTTTGTAAACTTGCTCCGAAAAACCGTAAGCTCCGCCTATTAAAAAAATAAGATGTTTAACGCCCGTGCTGTTTTTGTGGCTAATAAACTTTGCAAATTCTCTTGATGTAAATTGCTTGCCTTTTTCGTCAAGTAAAATTAATATGTCATTTTCTTTAATATACTTTAAAATTCCCTCTCCTTCTTTTTGTTTTACCGTTTTTAAGGGCATGCTTTTGCTCGCTTTTAAATCTTTTATCGTTTTAATTTCAAAATCAATATAGCGGTTTATTCTTTTTTCATATTCCTTTATTCCCTTTTCAAGATAATCAGATGAGGTTTTCCCTGTAAAAAATAATGATAATTTCACGGTTTACTGTTTTATACGATAAAGAATTAATACGAAATTAAGTATATTTTCTTAATGCAAACAAAAAAAAGGATAATTTCAGAACTTTCAGCCGAAATTACCCTTTATCACTTTTTTATAGTTAATTTATCCTCTTCTTCTTTCTAACAGAAGCATCATCATACTTCCGAGTAGAATCCTTAATTCTTCTCCCGATTCAAATTCGGCAAGTTTATCAATAGAAAATTTTCTGCCGAAAAAAGATTTTTCTTTTTTTATTCTTGCGACAAGTGTTCCGTCAGGTCTTGTAACTGTGTATTTCGGATTAAATAAATACCCTGTTAACATTCCTAATAAAGGAACTTCCGAAAGCATTGCATCCATAACTTTTGCAAAAGGATTTTCTTCTTGAATTACTAAATCTTGTCGGTCGTTTTCATCATAAAGCTCATATTTTGCTTTCCATAAAGATTTCCAGCCTTTTCTGGCAACTTTGCCGAGGTTTGTTTCTTCTGCATCAGTAAAATTATATGCAGTATTAAAATCTAACCACTTATTGGCTTTAATATGATATTTTTCTGTTGATTTAGTTTCGTCAGAAAATACCACCACTTTTTCTTTAAGTTTAAACATTTTTTGTCTGACATAAGCAATTGTTTGGTCATTAGCATCTTTTGCCGTAAAATCGTTTGATAAAGTTCCTATTTTAAAGGTAAATTTTAAAGGGTAGTTTAATGTGTCCATTTTTAGAATATTTAATTAAGAAAACAAAGATAGTTTATTTATGGATAGTTTGCAGAATTTTCCTCCGAATAATATTCAAATATTGTAATTTAAACATTAAAAATCGCATTTGATAGTATTTATTACAGAATTATATGAACTTACTATATATTTGCAGCACACAAAACAAATATGGAAATACTAAGAACACAAAAAGTAGTAAAGCAATTTGAAAATCACAGAGCTTTATCCGAAATAAGTATAAGTGTTGAAGAAGGAACCGTTTTCGGCTTGTTAGGACCGAACGGTGCAGGAAAAACAACTTTAATAAGAATAATTAATCAGATAACTGCACCCGACGAAGGTGAGGTTTTTTTATTTAACGAAAAACTGAAACCGGAACATATAAAAGATATCGGTTATCTTCCGGAGGAAAGAGGTTTGTATAAAAAAATGAAAGTAGGAGAGCAAGCAATGTATTTTGCACAGCTTAAGGGAATGTCAAAAAATGATGCAAAAGCAAAGCTTAATAGTTTATTTGATAAATTTGAAATTAACGATTGGTGGAATAAAAAAGTTGAAGAACTTTCAAAAGGCATGCAGCAAAAAGTGCAGTTTATAACAACGATTGTTCATGAACCGAAGTTGTTAATTTTTGACGAGCCCTTCAGCGGTTTTGACCCGATTAATGCCGATATTCTGAAAAAAGAAATTCTTGCTTTAAGAGATAAAGGAACTTCTGTTATTTTTTCAACACACAATATGGCTTCGGTTGAAGAAGTTTGCGACCATATTGCTCTTATAGATAATTCGCATAAGATACTTGACGGAAAAGTTTCAGAAATAAAAGAACAGTTCAAATCAAATGTTTTTGAGATTGTTTTTGACGGAAACTTCAATAAATTTTCTGCAAGCTTAACGGCTGACTATGAGCTAGTAGAAAACATACAGCAAAACGGAACATCAATAGTAAAAGTAAAACTTTTGAATAAAATAAGTCCGAATGAATTGCTTTCGAAAATGTTGCAATTCGGTAAAATAATTTCGTTTAATGAAGTTATTCCGAGTATGCATGATATTTTTGTTAAAGCCGTTAAAGGGAATAATCAATAATTTTTTGTTGCGTTGTTCAATACTAATAAAACAATATGTCGAATAACAAACCAGGCTCATAGCTTCTAAATAATACTAAATAAAAAAACATGAATAAAATACCGTTAATCATAAAACGTGAATATCTTACAAGAGTTAAGAAAAAATCTTTTATTATAATGACGATTGTCGGACCGATATTAATGGCAGCACTTTTTATTGCTCCTGTTTGGCTGGGAATGATGGATGATAACGAAAAAAAAACAATTTCGGTTTATGATGAATCCGGTAAATATAAAAATGCTTTTGAAGATACCGAAACATTAACATTTCGTTTTTTGGATGAACCGGACATTAAAAAAAGAGAACAAGATTTCTTAGAATCGGGAAATTATGCAATGTTGACAATTTCAGATACAATTAAGAACGAATTTGTGCTCTACTCTGAAAAAGCTCCTGATTTAAGTGTAAAAGAACAGATAACGGGAAGAATGGAACGGTTTGTCGAGGCTGAAAATTTCAAAAAACTAGGCATTAATAAAGCTGAAATTGATTCTGCAAAAGTTGACATTTATCTCGAAACTTACACACTTACAGAAGAAGGAGTTGAAAAAAGTTCAGCTGAACTGGGAATTGCAATCGGATTTATTTCTGCATTTGTCATCTATATTTTTATTTTTATGTACGGTGTGCAAGTAATGAAAGGTGTTATTGAAGAAAAAATTAACAGAGTAGTGGAAGTTCTTATTTCTTCTGTGAAACCCTTTCAGTTAATGGCAGGTAAAATTATAGGAATTGCTTTGGTTGCATTAACACAGTTTGTTTTGTGGGCTGTGCTTACCGGAGTAATCGTGAGTTTTGTATATTTTGCTTTCGGAGAAAGTATGATGCCGCAAGGTCAGGATTTAAGTCAAATTCAAAATATGTCAACTCAACAAATGGAAGAGCTTGTCGGAAATAATCAGTTTTCAGACCTTATTGTCGGATTAATAAATTTTAATTGGTTTGCAATAATCAGCACATTTTTGGTTTTCTTTGCCGGAGGATACTTGCTTTATTCATCACTTTTTGCAGCAATAGGTGCAGCTGTTGATAATGAAACAGATACACAACAGTTTATGCTTCCGGTAACAGTTCCTCTTATCTTAGCAATTGTATCAGCTCAAGGGATTGTTAAAAACCCCGACGGAACTTTAGCTTTCTGGCTTTCAATAATTCCGTTTACGTCTCCGATAATAATGCCTTTACGTGTTGCCATGGGAAGATACGAAGTTTGGGAACTTCTGTTATCGGCAGGTTTGTTGACAGGTGCATTTATTGCAACAGTTTGGCTTGCCGCAAAAATTTATAAGGTCGGAATTTTAATGTACGGAAAGAAAGTTAGTTATAAAGAACTTTGGAAGTGGTTGAGGTATAAATAATATAACAATATAAGATGAAAGACAGAATATATATAAAACAATGGTTAAAATTAAAACCTGAACGAAAATCAAATATAACCGACAGTTATTATTTGAGATTAGCAAATAAAATAAAAAAAGAAATAAGTCCGAAAAATACTTTTTTATTTCGTAATTATTTGGGAGAAGAAGATTATAATTTAATGTTTTGTTTCCTCTCTTCATATTTTGAGGATGTAATTTCGGGTGTAAATATCTGGAAAACATTTGTAAAAAAACATAATGAATTATACGGTAAAAAATTACCGTTTTATAATACTGAAGAATATTTTGATGATGAAATAAACATTCAGGATGTTCAGTTATTAATTTGGTATTTTATTAACTCATATGTTGAAGATATGGTAATAAGCCCTTTTAATGATTTTATTAAAACTACCGCAACAGAAGTAATGGGTGTTTTTGAAAAAGAATATGAATACGCACCTGAAAATTTGGTGTTGAAAAAACATTATCATATAAATAAAACAGAAGAAGATTATTATAAAATAAGAGCAGTCATTGATAAAATACTATACCAAACATGGTTGTTTTATCCTAACACAGGATTGAAATTAGATATCAGAGAGAAAGAGATTATTGAGGAAAATAAAAAAGAAGGTAATGTAATGAGCTATCTTCAAGAAAACAGAGATATCAGTGTTCATAACGATAAAACAACATTGTTAAATATGAAAGGCAATGAATGGTTAGCAGAAGTACTTGGGGAAAAGCACCCTTTGTATAAAGATATTTTAGACATTACACAAAAAATAAAAGGCTTCTTTTATTATAAGAAACAAGATGGCAGATATATTTATTTAGAGCATATAGCAACAGGCAAGAAGTTTAACTTGTTAAAGTCAACATACGATACACATTATGAGCTGATTGTAAAAAATACGGTTCTTTATATCGGATTGGTTAAATGGCAAAAGGAATGGTGGTTTTCCGGAATAACATTTATTAATGAATACAGTGCAGAGATTATTAAAGAACAAAAGAACAATTTACACGCAAAAAGAGAACTTGATTTCTTAGATTATGATAAAGATGTTCTTATTGACAACTTGAAAAACCAATTTGATGTGTTTTTGAAATTTAATAACGGTTCTCCCGTTAAGTTTTTATCTGCATCAGAAATAAATAACTTCTTATCCGAATATTTTTCATTTTTTAACAATTCTTTGAAACTCTCTGAAAAGGAAGAAAAAAAATCAAAGAACAAAATAAAAAATAAAGGATATTCTTTTGATAAAGATGACATGGATTTTTCAGAAGATTCGGAAAACGCTTTAATTTTTTTCAACGAAAAATCCGGCATTGAGTTAGCATCGGATATAAATAGTGCATTTCCTTCAAAAGAAAATCCTTATTTTGTTGAGGAAGAAAGCAATGAAAATATAACTTTTTTAATTTTTTCCGATAATTTTTCGAAAGAGTTAGTTCTATACTGTATAAACAATTTTAAAGAAAAATTAAGTTATTTTAAAAGTAATCCGGGTAAATTATATTTAAAAGACCTTGATTTTTTAATGCGGTTTTATAAAAATGAGAATTATGCTTCAAAACCAAGTATTACTTTAATTTAAAAGGAGTAATATAAAACTTATATGAAAAAAACAGAACTGCTCCTGCCCGTCGGAAATACAGAAACATTTTATGCTGCTCTTGAAGGCGGAGCAGATGCCGTATTTTTGGGTTTGAAACACTTTAATGCCAGAGGTCGTGCGTTGAATTTTTCAAACCGACAAATTCCGGTATTAATTGATTTGGCTCATAAAAAGAACTGTAAGGTTTATATTACTTTAAACACCGTTATAAAAAACAATGAACTTCCTGAACTGATTGACGTTTTGGATTATCTTCAAAATATAAAACCTGATGCGGTTATTATTCAAGATTGGGGCATTTATCACATTATAAAAAAATATTTTCCCGGATTAACGGTTCATGCCAGTACGCAAATGGCAAACCATAACAGCATCGGTGCAAATTATTCTTACGAAAAACAATTTGAGCGTGTTATTCTTGCAAGAGAATTAACTTTGCAAGAAGCAGCAGATGTAAATAAAAAAACAAAAATCGAAACCGAAGTTTTTATTCACGGAGCCTTATGTTATTCATTTTCAGGAATGTGTAATTTTAGCTCTTATCTCGGAGGGCACGGAGCAAACAGAGGAATTTGTTCACAAGTTTGCCGAAGAACTTTTGATACAGGAAAAGATGCAAAATATTTTTACAGCCTAAAAGATAATCAGCAAATAGAAAATATACATAATTTAATTGATGTCGGAATTGATTCTTTGAAGATTGAAGGTCGAATGAAGTCATCAGATTATGTTTATAAAGTTGCACGAGCATATCGAAAGGTAATGGATGATAAAAAGAACCTGCCGCTTGCACAAGAAATGCTGAAAACTGAAACCGGCAGAAAAAAAACCGGTTACTTTCTTGCTAACGATTTAAGTGATGCGATTACTTATAAAAGTCCTAATACCGGTTTGTTTATGGGCACAATCAATAAATTGACCAAACAAGGTTTTGAGTTTGAAACAGATTTTGATTTGAACAATGATTTCAGAATACGAATAAAACATCCCGTAAGAGATGAGCAACAAAACCTGAAAGTTAAAGAGTTTACACAAACAGGAAAGAACGTTAATGTAGTTGCAGAAGGTAAATTTGTTGAAAAGAGCACTGTGTATTTGTCCGGTATTATTGAAAAGAAGTTTTCTTCCAAACTTCCGGAAGGAAAAGGGAATGTAAAATTTGGTGTTTCTTACGGAAAAAAGAAAAATATTGCAAAATCATTTGCCGCAACTCCTAAAAAGAAAAGTTTTACTTTATTTGTGCGAATAGATTCTTTGGCTTGGATGCGAAAAATACGTTTTGATGCCATTGATAACATCATTTTTTCATTCACACAAAAAGAGCTTGATACATTAGACCCTTCTGCAAATTTAATTCAAAAGTTTAAGCAAAAAATATGGATAGAATTTCCTCATTTTATTCCGGAAGGGAAAATTGAATATTACAAAAATATTGCTAAAAAATATAGTGAAAAAGGTTTGAGTAAATTCTTTTTAAGTCATATTTCACAAAAGTTATTGTTGCCGAAAAATGCAATATTTGCCGGCAACGAGAATATGTATGTCTACAACGATGCTGCAAGTGATTTTTATTATGAAGAAGGAGCAAAATTAATAAGCTACCCTGTTGAAAATGATGAAGAAAACATATTCTCATATCAAAATAAAAAAGGAATAATGCCGATATACTTTTATCCTCGTTTATTTATTTCTCGTATGCCGATTAAAATAAGGGAAGAAGAAAGTTTTAAAGATGATACCGGCAACATTTATAATAAATACGTTATTGACGGAATTACCTACACCGTTCCCGAAATACCCGTTTCATTTATGCAGTATGTTTCAAAACTCAAGCAACACGGATTTAAAAATTTCTTAATAGATTTAAGTTTTGAAAAACCTTCAAGCAACCGAATTAATACATTGATAAAACGTTATAAAGCATCGCAACAAATACAGCCTTCGGTTAATTTTAATTATAAAAGAAGCTTAAAATAGTTCATCTTTTCTTAATAAAGTAATTTTATTTTTGTATATTGTTCAGAAATAAAAACTAAAAATAAAAAATTATGGTATTAAAAGTTATCGAATTAATGGCAAGTTCAGAAAAGAGCTGGGAGGATGCAACAAGAAATGCAGTTGAAAAAGCAGGTAAGTCAGTGAACAATATAAAATCGGTCTGGGTAAAAGATCAAACTGTAACTGTTAAGGATGGGAAAGTAGCTGAATTCAGAGTTAATGTTAAAATTAGTTTTAGTGTAGAGTAGTGTTTACCCTTCTCACAAAAGCACCTTTAGGTTTTTCACTTAAAGGTGTTTTTTGTTGAAAAGGGCAGTAAACTTAAACAAATTTGTAAATAATTTTGACAGTTTTGATATTCAACCACCTGTTAAAAAAGACTGACTATCCGGGGTTTTGGCTGTTAAATTAATTTTACCGGAGAATAAAACTTAAAAAATGTTAAAAAATTAATAAAAAGTGGTAATTTTGCTTTAATAGTTATAACTAAAATGAAATTTAAAAAGCTCTCAATAATAATATTGTTTTTTTTGTCAGGTGCTTGCAAACAGCAGGAAAAAGTGCCGCCGGCAATTCCTCCTGTCGAGAGTATAAATTTTGATTTTTCATATTTTAAGCAAACAAATAAAGGTAATTTAAACTATACACTTGCTGTTGATAGAATTAATTCTTGGAAATTATATATTGAGGATTCAATAAATATCCACTATAATTCTCTTAGTGAGGCGTCATATAATGAATTTAAATACCAAAAAGACCAAACATGGTTAATGAACTATCTTTTCAATGTTGATAACGTAAGTTATAATGCTGCCTTTTTCGCAATAATTGAAGCAGATACTGTACTTTATAAAACATTCCTTTCTTTTGATACTGATACGATAATGTTTTTAGACGGTAAGTTCTACAATAATACAAAAGCAGGAAATTGGACTTTAAACATTCCCGTAACTAATGAAGAAGACAGTACTTTAACAGAAATTAAATTTTTAAGTGTAAATTGGTCTGTTGACTCTTTAAACAATAAGGAGATTAAATTTACTAACAACAAAGTCGGAACAGAAAACTTAAACTATATTTTATATAAAGACTCTGTTGATGCTCATTATAACTCATATCTGAATATTTATAATATCGGGCAAGATAATCATAGTATAATCGAATGGAACAAAACAACAAAAGCCGGCAGGATAAAAGATCCTTTACATTATAATAATGAAGATTGGCATTGCTGGGATGAAAAATATCAAGATATTGATTGCAATTAATTTCGTTAACCTAATGAACCTTAGTTATGAAACATCTTAAATTAATTTTTTTTATTTTTGCAACAGTAAGCTTTCAATCTTGCAAAAAAGATTATGAAAGACCTCCGGACATACCGCCGGTGTCATCGTTTATTGCAGATTTCTCGGATTTTGATAACAGTAAATATTTTAGCAACAAAACATCGGAGAACTGGACACATTCCGCCGCTAACGTAGGAACTTGGAACACTTTAATTACAATAGGACTTGCTGTTCCTGTTGCTTCTTATGTTGAAGCTGTAAATAATCATACCCCCGTTTATCAATCAAATAATACTTGGTTGTGGGAATATTCTTTTAGTGTGGGTGCAAATACTTTTACTGCAAAATTATACGGTACAATAAAGGACGAAACCGTTGATTGGGAAATGTATATTAGTAATGAAGGTGTTTATGTTGACTTTTTATGGTACACAGGAACAAGCAGAATAGACAGAACAGAAGTTGATTGGGTATTATATGACGATGCAAACAGTGCAACAGAGCTGCTTTCAATTGAATATAACAAAACTTCTGATAATACCGGAAACATAAAGTATATGAATATTGTTCCGAGCGGTGCTGAAAACGGAGGCTATATTAAATATGGAAATGACAGCAAAGCAGCTTTAAATTCATACTATTTAATATATAATAAAGGACAAGATAATTTAACCGAAATAGAATGGAGCCAAACTTCAAAAAACGGCAGAGTTAAAGATGTAAGTAAATTTGGAGATACTTTATGGCATTGCTGGGATGAAAACTTGCAAGACATTAATTGCAAATAAAATAATTTTTAATTAGAATAAAAGGCTGCTGTTTAACGGTAGCCTTTTGTAAGTAATTTAAGTTCGATATAAATAATAATTTTAACAGTTTGAAGAATCCGATAAAGTCAATTTATATATTAAATCGTTTTTACTTTGCAATAGGTGTACTTATCGTTCTTTTTATCTTCGGCAATTATTCTGCTTTTATTTTTGCTTCGGCAAAAGCATTATTACTGTTATTTGTTGCTCTTATTTTAATTGATGTTTTACTTCTTTATAACAGCTCTGAATTTAAAATAAAAGCCGAAAGAAAAACTCCGAAGAAGCTTTCGAACGGAGATAAAAATAAAATAACAATTTATCTGAAAAACAATTACAGGTTTTCGGTTAAAATCAGTATTATAGACGAAATTCCGCATCAATTTCAAAAAAGAAATTTTTTAATTAACAGAAGACTGGTTGCAAATCAAGAAAAAAACATTACATATATTTTAAGACCGGTAAAAAGAGGGAATTATATTTTCGGGAAATTAAATATTTATGTGTCAAGTGTAATCGGGTTAATTCAAAGACGCTTTACTTTTAACGAAGGGCAAGAAGTGCCGGTGTATCCGTCTTTTATTCAGCTGAGAAAATATGAATTATTAGCAATTTCAAACCGTTTAACGGAGGCAGGAATAAAAAAAATCAGAAAAATAAGTAATAATAATGAGTTTGATCAAATTAAAAATTATGTGAAGGGTGATGATTTCAGAACAATAAACTGGAAAGCAACAGCCAGAAAGTCCGGACTTATGGTTAATCAATATCAAGACGAAAAAGCTCAACGGATATACAGCATTATTGATATGGGCAGAACAATGAAAATGCCTTTTAATAAGATGTCTTTGCTTGATTATTCAATTAATGCAGCCTTAGTAATTTCAAATATTGCAATTTATAAGCACGATAAAGCAGGTTTGATTACTTTTTCAAAAGGAATTCACAGCATTTTGCCGGCAAACAGGAAAAACTCTCAAATGTTCAGGATTTCGGAATTACTTTATAAACAAAAAACAAATTATGCTGAATCTAATATTGAATTGCTTTACGCAACAATAAAAAGAAAATTAAGGCAAAGAAGTTTGCTCTTGATATATACAAATTTTGAAGGATTGGTATCTTTAGAAAGGCAATTACAATACTTTAAACAGCTTGCAAAAAGCCATTTAGTTGTATGTATCTTTTTTGAAAATTCAGAACTGAAAGAAATAACAGAAAACAGGCCCAAAGATACCGAAGATGTTTATATTAAAACAATTGCCGAAAAATTTGCATACGAAAAGCGGTTAATAGTAAAAGAGCTGAAAAAACACGGTGTTCACTCTATTTTAACTGAACCGAAAAATCTGACGGTTAACACAATAAACAAATACTTGGAATTTAAGGCATTAGGAATGATTTAAGAATAGTTGTTCCGGAGTTTTTAGTGTGTTTGTTAATGCCGTTTTACCTCGGAACCTCAACACTTTCAACAATTTCCTTAATTATTTTCTCAACAGATACTCCTTCCATTTCCTTTTCGGGGCTCAGTAATAATCTGTGTCTTAATACCGGATATGCAACAGATTTAACATCATCCGGAATAACAAAATCTCTGCCGCTGATTGCCGCTGCAGCTTTACTTGCAACCATTATATTTATAGATGCTCTCGGAGAGGCTCCGAGAAATAAAGCATTATTATTTCTTGTTTTTGATATAATTTGAACAATATATTTCATTAAATTTTCATCAATATAAAGTTCTTTTACTTGACATCTAAATTTTATAATTTCTTCTTTTGAAATAAACGGCTCAATTTCAGAAACTTCATCTGCACCTTTTCTTTGATGCTTATTTTTTAATATCGTATATTCATCATTAATACCGGGATAGCCAACTTTAATTTTAAAAAGAAAACGATCTGATTGTGCTTCCGGCAAACGATATGTACCTTCCTGGTCAACAGGGTTTTGGGTAGCGAAAATAACAAATGGCTCTTCCATTTTGTATGTGTTTCCGTCAACGGTTACCTGCTTTTCTTCCATTACCTCAAAAAGAGCAGCTTGGGTTTTTGCCGGCGAACGATTTATTTCATCTATCAAAATTATATTTCCGAAAATTGGGCCTTTATTAA
Organism: Bacteroidales bacterium; assembly: GCA_021648725.1. NCBI lineage: Bacteria > Pseudomonadati > Bacteroidota > Bacteroidia > Bacteroidales > Bacteroidales bacterium. The sequence continues at coordinate 74,290 of JAKISF010000011.1, forward strand.
ATTCAAAGGATGAGGTTTTCATATTAAAAACTGAGGTTCCCGTAATGTCTGACGGCATTAAATCCGGAGTAAATTGGATTCTTGAAAATTCAGCAGAAATACTTTTTGCAAATAATTTTGCCGTTAATGTTTTTGCAACACCCGGAACTCCCTCAATCAAAATATGTCCGTCGGAAAGTAAGGCAATCATTATTTGCTCAATCATTTCTTCTTGCCCGATTATAATACTTCCTATTTTTTTCTTTATTTTATTAACGGTTTCTTTTAAAGATTCAAGGTTTGTGCGGGTGTTAAATTCTTGATTTTCCATGGTTTATTTTTCTTTTTTTTCATTTTTCTTTTTCCTCTTTTCTTCCCCTTTCTTCTTTTTATCTTCAATTTTTTTTAATCTTATTTCTTCTTTTTTTTCTGATTTTTGTTTGTTTTTTAAATCCCTTAATGCCTGTGCTTTTTTTATTTTTTCTTTTTTAGCTATTTGTCGTTCATAGTTTTTAGTTTCTTCGTCATAATTTTTTGTCCATTTTATTTTTACAAATTCTCTTTGTATTTCTTGGAAACCACCATCTTCATCTTTTTCGGCATAAATAAAAACCATATTCAAATCAAATTGAACATCTTTAATATTTTTAAAGTTTTTGTGCTCCGGTGAGTAAATTTTTTCAATATTTCGATAAGCCAAAAATCTTCCGGCATCGGTTTTTTGAATTTCTTCGGCATCAGTTTTCCCTTTTTCCCAAATTGTTGCTTTTTCGTTATATAAGTTTATTGTCCCTTTGTTTCTGAAAAAGGTTTCCAAATTGTTTGTTTCGGAAAAAGCAGGGATAAAAAACATCAGCTTTCCTACTTTGGCTTGGTTATATGTGTTTGATTTATACGAAGCATTTACAAACAAGTCAAGCGGTTGGGTGTATTCAACAAATATTGTAAACGGTTGCTTTTTCAGTTCAATTTTTGCATTTTCAATATTGATTCTTTTGTTGTTTTGCTTGAAATACACATAAAACGAGTTTGTTTGTGCATTACTTTGCTGAAAAGTTATCATTCCTGTTAACAGGATTGTAATTATAGGCTTAATCAGTTTATTTACATTCATCATAAAAGTCTTCTATGCAGTTATTAAAAAAATTTAATTGTTCTTGTGAAATTTTCTCAAGTTTATTAATTTTTGCGTAAGCCAACAAAACTTTTTTTGTTAGGCCTTCATTAACGCCGGTTTTTTCTGATATATATGAATATTTATTTTCATCTTCTTGCTCCGGTTTAATATTATACTTGGAAAAAAGAAAATATTTAAAGTAGTGATATTTTTTCAAAGCAATATCTTTGTGGTTTTTAGAATTATAATAAACTCGCCCGATTGTTTCAACAAATTCAACAGTTCTGTTTTTAAACGGTTTAATAACCGGTATTATTCTTTGCCTTCGTTTTATTGTGAATAAAACAAAAATAACAGTTGTAATGAGAAGCAAGATATATGCTGCTCTAAAACGGCTATTATCAAAAATTACGCTGAGTTCGGTTTTATTTAATTTACGAAAAGGTTTGTAATACTCATCCCAAACAATGTCTTTATCGGGCAAATATGAAAAACATTTGAAAGCATATTCGTAATTTTTTTCTGTTATTAATGCGTAATTTGTAAATGCCTCGGGTGTTGTATTTATAAAAAGAGTTCCTTTTCCGAAATTTTGCTTAATAAATGTCGGGCGGTCTTTTTTTGAAAATGCCAAAACGTTAATGTTTGTTGTGTCAAAACTATTAAAAAAGTAATTTGCTGCAGTTTTTTGAAAAAAGTAAGGTTTTTTCCTTTTTAACTTTTTGTTATAGAAATTTAAGTTTGATGTTGTGTCAAAAAATGTAGAGTTATCTGTTGAAAAGCCTAATGTGTCAGAAAAAGCATTTGAAAAGTAATGTGCCGAAATAAAAACTGTGCTGCCTTTTTCAAGAAAGTTGAAAATTGTTTCGGTTTCAAGTTTGTCTGCATTAAAATTATCCGAAATATAAATAAATGTTTTGGGTTTTTTATTGTTTTTGTTGTATTCGTAGGCCGTTCTTTTATTTACGGTAATCTTTTGATTCGGGAAAAGTGCTTTTAAATTATTAAACAAAATATAAGTTCCGTATGGTTCTTTTTTTGCTGACTCGAGAAAGAAACTCCAATCTATAGGTTTTGGTTTTGTTAACTCAACAATAATCGTAATTAACAAAATTACGGCAATAGCAGAGTAATATTTAATGTCTTTTTTATTCATTAAAAATCGGCAAATATTTTTTTGTAGTTTTTTAAATATTTATTGTATTTTATTTTGTTAATTTCAAATTCTCCGTACCACACATATTCATATACTAACGTAAGATGTTTAAATGCAGAAAAGTATTTTGTTTTTTTAAGTTCATTTTTATAATCTTTATTTGTTTTATTTATTTCCCATTCGATTAATTCATTATTTGCTAATATTTTTAGAAATTTTATATACAAGTATCGAATAGCTGTTCTGTAATTTTCTTGGTTTTCAGCATCTTCGATTAGCTTATCGAAATCAGTATTGTAAATATCTTCGTCAAATATCTCAAATTCAGAGCTTGCTATATTTTTGCTTTTCAGAATTAAACCTTGGTAGTTAATTCCGAGAAGTTTTGTTATTGCAATAATCAAGATTATAATAAGAACGGCATAAAATGTATAAGAAACGGGTTTTCCGCCGCGTTCTAAAAATTGAAAAAGTTTACTCACTTTCCGCCAAAATTTTTGCCAAATGCTTTCTGTTTCAACAGGTGCTTCGTTATCATAATTGTAATAATCATCGTTTAAAAAATCATTAATGCTTTCAGATGTTCTTATTTTAATGTTTGAATTAAGGTCATAGTTAACCTTTTCTTCTGCTTGTGAAAAAACAATAAGATTAAGAAAAATGAAAATATGTAAGAAGAATAACCTTTTCAAAATTGTTTAATTATTTTCTGTTAAGTCGGAATTAATCTGACTTATTTTTTCAAGTAAATCAGGATTTTCTTTTTCGGAAACAAAAGAAGCATAAAGATATGCCGGTAATATCGTAAATATTGCAGACAAAGCAACAGAAATAAGCGAAGTTAACAGTGCGGCAATAATACTTGCAACTGTTCCGGCAGATACCATTAAAGCTATTTTTTCAATAATTATTGCAACCAATAAGTTTGAAACTCCGAGAATTAATGCAAAAACAATTACAATTCCGAATATAAACCATCTTTTTTTCTTTATAACAAACAGTGTTCGAGAAAATGCTTCAAAAACATTTTTCTTTTCAAAAACAATTATAAATGTTAACAGGTATGTTGATACCATTACATAGCTTATCCAAATAATTATAAGCAAAAGAGACAGGCTTATACTTCCGGATAATGCAATAATAAATGAACCGATAAAAATTGCCGTGAAAATAAGAATTTGGCCTAATGTTACATTAAAGATACTTGCTGAAACAATTTTCCAAATTTCCGATAATTCAATGTTATTTTTTTCTTTGTTAATTCTCAGTTTGATATATGCACTTACTGTTGTTACCAGTAAAATGTTTTGGAAAATGCCGATTAACAGTAAATAAAAATATTGAAAGGGAAAGCCGGAATAGTCTTGTGTTTTAATAAAGTTTTCTGTCCATAATTCAAGGGAAGCTTGATGTTTAAAAGCCAAGTATGTATTTATTGCTATAAAAGGACCGATGAAAACAAGTAAAACTTTTACTAAGACTTTAAAGTCCTTAATAAAAAAATTAAATGTGTCGCTCATTACCTCTCCGAAGTCTCTGTTTTTAATAAAATTTGCCATTGTATTGCTGTTAGTTTTTTAATATTTTGGTTTAAACCTGTCATTTTCATCATCTTCCTCAAATCTGTTCTTTTTTTGACTGTTATCTATTAACTTACTCCATTCGTCTTCTGTTTTTGGCTCGTCTTCTTCTTTATTTATTTCTTCATCTTTTTTGTTCTGTTCCTCTTGTTCATTCGAGATATTGTTTTCATTTACTTCAAATATATTACCTTTTGTTTCCGAATCCCCATCATTTATTGCCGAAATTCTTTCCGATAAGTTTACACCCTCTTTTCGTGCAAGCAGATTAAAATATTGAAAACTGAATAAAGTATTCATTGCCGCAATTAACATTATGTAAACGAAAAAGATAATAACTGCAAACAAAATAATCATTACAACCATTCCCCCTCCGGAAGTTAAACCTGCAAGCGGCGTAATTACCCCTACAAGTACCAAAGGTATCATTGCTGCATACATTGTAAAATATATGATAATAAAAAACAAGATATATAAACCGAATGAAAACCACCATTTCCCCTTAATTAACTTAAAACTTCTTGAAAACGCAGTTCTGATTCCGACTTTTTCATGTGCAATAATAAACGGAAACAATGATAAATTTACGGACAAATAAGACATACCGACAAAATATAAAAGTATGCCTATTACCGGAATCAAAGCCAGCAGGAACATTGCTAAAACAGATAAAACACCGAAAATAACAGAGGCTCCGAGAATTTTAAAGATTACGGGAAATAATTCGTCTCCGACATCTTTTATTGTAAAATTTCCTTTTCCGTGTTTTTCATAAACTGATATATAATTATAAGTAACAGCAATAATTGTATGAATTGCCAATATAAAAATAAGCCAGACAAGTATAAAAGCAAGGGTTATCTGATTTTGAGAATACATTCCTCCTTGCAAAGGAAAATCATTGAAGGCATCTTTTAGAAATATAACGCCCAGTAAAATTGCAAATGCAAATAAAGGTCCGGCATATTTCAAAACCGAAAGAATAATTCCTTTAAATTCTTGAAAAATAAATGCAAAAGGAATTCCTATCATATCTCCGAAAGTTCTTTCTTCTAACGGAATAACAATCTTTTTTTGTTTTGTTTGTGTACCCATAGTCTTTTATTTTAACAGTTCCAGGTTGTTTAATTTATTTTTTATTCGTTGAGGGTATATAAAAAAGTAGTATATAATCAGTATAAACGAACAGGCAATAATTCCTATCCTGATAATATTGTTCCATTCTGTATGTCGTGTAACAAAGCCTTCAAGAAATGCTGCAATTATTATAAAAGGAATTAATGCGACAACGATTATTGCACTGCTTTTTGCACCTCTTAAAAAAGATTGTTTCACAGAATAAGTTCTCGGGAATAATATGCTGTTTCCGAGCATGATACCGGCACCTCCGGAAACAATCAATGTGAAAATTTCTATTGTTCCGTGAATCCATACGGTTATAAGGGATTCTTCCAAAACATTGTATTGATAAAAAATATAATGAAATGTACCAATCATTATACCGTGTTTAAAAATATAAAAAACAGAGCCGGCAGATAAAAGTAAGCCCAATAAATAAACTATTATCATAACTTTTATATTATTATATGCAATAAAAACAAACATTGACATACGCCCCGCATCTTTATAAACCCCCATAGGATCTCCTTTTTCTATGTTATCTATTGTCATATTAACATAATAATCTCCCAAAATCAGTCGAGAATATTCTCCGTCATTTGCAGAAGAAACCACCCCGATTAATACTGTCACAAGAAAAATTATTAACGAATAAAAAATATATCTCCTCGATATTAAAAAGTGCTTTGGAAGTTCATACTTCCAAAAAAAAGCAAACCTTCCCTGTTTCTCTTTTTTATTTTTATAAATTTTATGATGTGTTTCAGATGCAAGAGAGTTCAGGTATGCCTCTGTTTCACTTCCGGGAAAATATGTTTGGGCATAAGATAAATCGTCTGTTATTTTTATAAAAAGCTCTGCTTGTAAATCGGGGTTGCTATATCCGCTTGAATTAATTATTTTTTCAAATTCTTTCCACCGAGACGCATTTTTATTTAAAAAAACGATTTCTTTCACCTGCTTAATTTTTTATATTTTACAAATCTAATAAAATCGCTTAATTTTTTTGTTATTTTTGCATACCTTAATTTTATTTTCCTTGAATATGCAAAAATTGAATGTTGAAACAGGACAAAATGTAGTTATAAGAAAAGATTTGGCAAATGTTGGCGAACGCATTGCTGCACAGCTCATTGATTATGTAATTATGGTCACATACTATTTAATTCTTTTGTTAATTTCAAATTTATTTTCAAATTACTCTAATCAAAATGTTTTTGTAATAATATTTCTTATTCCGGTTTTCTTTTACGCTCTTTTATCCGAAATATTTATGCAGGGACAAAGTTTGGGAAAAAAGGCGTTAAAAATAAAAGTTGTAAAAGTGTCGGGAGCTCAACCTACAATAGGAAATTATATTATCAGATGGCTGTTTAAAGTTATTGAGGGTAATTTTGCAATTCTTTTCGGTTCACCGGCAATAATAACAATTGCTGCAAACGGCAAAGGTCAAAGATTAGGAGATTTGGTTGCTAAAACATCGGTTGTAAGCCTAAAGCGAAAAGATTCTTTGGAAGATACTGTTTTTGTTGAACTCCCGGAAAAATATAAACTGATTTACCCTGAAGTCGAAAAGCTTGAGCTTTCAGACATTAAGACAATTAAAGATGTTACCAAACATTATAAGAAAAACATAACAAATGCTGCTGCTGTTTCTATGCTTAAAGATACTGTATTTGCTGTTAAACGAAAAACAGGTATTGTTTCTGCGGAAGTTCCGTTAATATTTTTGCAAAATATACTTTCCGATTATAACTATTTACATAAACCCGGAAAATAAATTAAATGTTTTGTAAGTGTCAATATTTCTGCTGACCTGAGTTCTTCGTTTTTTCTGTTCTTATTCCCCGTACATTTCAATTATTTCATCTTTTGCTTTTCCGAGAATATTAAATTCTTTTCCTATTTTGATAAAAGCATTAATTGCCTTATTCAAATGCTCTTTTGTATGTGCCGCTGAAAGTTGAATTCTAATTCTTGCTTGACCTTTTGCGACAACCGGATAATAAAATCCGATTACATAAATTCCCTCATTCAATAATTTTGCAGCAAAATCTTGAGATAATTTAGCATTAAACAACATTAGTGCAACTATAGCAGAATCTGAGGGTTTAATAATAAATCCGGCATCTTCCATCTTTTTTCTGAAATACTCGGAATTGCTCATTAATGTATCGCGAAGTTCTGTTGATGTGCTTAATAAGTCGAATACTTGAATTGCTGCTCCTGTAATAACCGGAGCTAAGGAGTTTGAGAACAAATAAGGTCGTGAGCGTTGCCTTAATATCTCAATAATTTCTTTTTTGCCGGTTGTAAATCCTCCCATTGCACCTCCCAATGCTTTTCCGAGGGTGCTTGTAATTATATCTACCCTGTCAATTACATTATGATATTCATGTGTACCTTTTCCTGTTTTTCCGATAAATCCGGAAGCATGACTGTCGTCAACCATAACAAGAGCATCATATTTATCTGCTAAATCACAAATCACATTTAACTTTGCAATGTCTCCGTCCATTGAGAAAACACCGTCTGTTACAATGATTTTGTGTCGTTGTGCTTGCGACAATTTTAACTGTGTTTCTAAATCTTCCATATCGCTGTGCTTGTATCTATAGCGTGCAGCTTTACAGAGACGAACACCGTCAATAATCGAAGCATGATTTAATTCGTCTGAAATAATAGCATCCTCACCGGTAAATAACGGTTCAAACACTCCGCCGTTTGCATCAAATGCGGCAGCGTATAATATTGTGTCTTCTGTTCCGAAGAAACCGGCAATTTTTTGTTCAAGTTCTTTATGTATGTCTTGTGTTCCGCATATAAACCTAACGGATGACATTCCGTAGCCGTGTGTATCCAGTGTTTTTTTGGCTGCTTCTATTACTTTCGGATGTGAGGATAATCCCAAATAGTTATTCGCACAAAAGTTAATGACAGACTCTCCTGTTGTAAGTGATATATCTGCATCTTGCGGTGTTGTAATTATTCTTTCATTTTTATATAAACCTGCATTTTCAATTGCTTTCAGCTCATTTTTGAGATAACCTTTTAATTTTCCGTACATATCGTTTGTATTAATTTATTTAAGCCCAATTTTAAAGATTCAAAATTATTAAATTTACCCGAACTTTTTTGATTTAAGATTGTTTTATATAACATCTTAACAATAGCTATGAGTTTAATATTTCTAATGTTTGAGATGTAAAAAACGACACTTTACTTAAAGTGTCAGCAAAACAGCAGTTTTTGGCTTGCTATCGTTTAACAATTCCGTACAGGACGATGTTTAAAACACCTTCTGCTTTTTCTTCCGATAAAGTACTGTGGGGGTTCGGCAGTAAAGTTGATTCAATGCCTCTCATAGCCATTACTATTCCTACGGCAGCATTTTTTATGTCATAAATTTGAAAATAACCGGTATCTACACCGCTTTGTAAAATTTTTCTGAAAATACTGTATTCTTCTTTATCATACAGTTTTTTTAATTTATCTACAAATTTGATGTGTCTTAAATTTGGATCTCGTAAAGCATTATGAAAGTTTGAGAGAATTTTGTTCGTTTGCAACCTAATCAGAATATAAGATTTTAACTTTTCTTGGGGGTTGTTTGTTTTATTAATTGCAGATAAAACTTTGTTTCTGTAAATTATTGCTTCTGATAAAATAACTGATTTAAATATTTCCTCTTTGCTTTTAAAGTAATAGTATATTGAACTTTTTGCATTTCCGCTTGCATTTGCAATATCTATCATTGTTGTTTTTTTGTAAGCAGATTTTTTAAAAACGGAGCGAGCAGTTTCTATTATTTGTTCCCTTTTTATACGTTGCTTTACAGTTAATCCCATAGCTTTTGAAGAAACACATGAATATGCTGAATGTTTTTGCTCAAAAAAGCCGCCTTGAAAAAGGCGGCTTTTTTATTAAATAATATTATATTTCAATTCCCACAACTAATATGTCATCTACTTGTTTATAATTTCTACCGCTTTTGTCTTTAAATGACATCCAGTAGTCAAGGTATTTAACCAACTCCTCTTTTTGTGCGTCCATTGATTTTTTATTGTTTTTCAGCAATATTTCTTTAAATACATTTGAACGTATTTTTTTATCTTTTTCTCCTCCGAATTGGTCAACAAAACCATCTGAGAATATGTATAATAAATCTCCTTTTTGAATATCTACAACATTATTTGTAAAAGATTCTTTTTCTCTCAAATAAATTCCGATAGGCATTCTGTCCGGTTTAATGCGTATTATTTCATCATCTCTCAGTATATATAACGGATTATACGCACCTGCAAATTGTAATTGCATATTATCCATGTCAATAATACATAAGGCAAGGTCCATTCCGTCTTTTGCTTCGTTTTCTTTTCCTGTTTGTCTGAGTGAACGTTTAACATTTTCTCTTAGCCTGTTAAGGATATGATTTGCTTGTAATATTTCTTCTTTATTAACGATTTCGTTTAAGAATGAAATTCCGAGCATACTCATAAAAGCTCCGGGAACACCGTGTCCGGTACAATCTGCTGCAACAATAACTGTTTTGTTTCCTCTTTGTGTTGCCCAGTAAAAATCACCGCTTACAATATCTCGAGGTTTGAACAGTACAAAGTGATTCCCGAGTATATCTTGTAAATAATCATCAGGAGGTAAAACAGCTTCTTGAATCCTACTTGCATAGTGAATACTGTCCATTATATGTTTTTGTTGCTTTTCAATTTTTTCTTTAGATTTTTCAACCTGCTCTTTTTGTTCCTGGATTTCATCTCTTTGAGCCGTAATTTCTTCGTTTTGCATCCTGATTTCTGCGGTTCTTTCTTTTACGGTTTGTTCGAGCTTTTCATTTTCTCTTTTCAGCTTTTTTGTGTATAATTTTATTATTACAAATATTGCAAGGATTCCGAGAACAAAGAAAACAAAATACGCCCAAAGTGTTCTGTACCAGGGAGGTAAAATTGTGAAGCTGTATTGTGCAACACTACTTTCTGTATCATAAATATTTCTTGCTTTAACTTCAAATGTGTAATCACCTTCAAAAAGATTTGTATATCTTGTATCACTTTTTTTAGTCCATTTTGACCACTTTTCGGTTTCGCCCAATAGTCTGTAACTATATACTGTTTGGTCGTTTCTTTCAAAATATGCCGCAGCCCATTCAAAAGCAATTTTATTATATTTAAAACTTAAAACAGGTATAATTTCTTTTTGCTGGAAAGATGTTATTGCCGGAATATTATCTATACTTTCGGAATAATTGCCTAAAAATAAGATTGAGTCACTTCCGGTAGAAACTTTTGATATTAATGTATTAAACTCAACCGAGTAATTTTTTATTATTGTTTTATCAAACTTAAATAAACCCTTTTCGTTCCCGATCCACACATAGTTTCCGTCAGGATATATACACAAGCTTGATTTTTGAGGCAATATTTTTGAGAAAACAGAGTCTTTTTCTAATTTGTCCTTTCCGATAAACCGTATTAATTGATGGTTTGCATTATTTGTATTTGTTTCGTAAATTGACATCCAATAACCGTCAGTATCTTCCCGGAAATTAAAAACGCCTTTCGTTGTATCTGCAAATTGTTTTCCGAAATCAAATAAATGAACAGCAGTTGTGTCTGTTGCATCCAAAGTATATAACCCTGCTCCGGAAGCAATTAATAATTTACCATTATATTTTTGCAAAAAATAGTCTTGTCCTAATAAATGTAGGTTTCTTGTGGAATCAACAACTGTTATTGAGTTGTCAAAAAAATCATCAAGAATTATTACCCCGCTGTTTGCTCCTAATGCTAAAAAATTTTCATCCTCATAAATACTTTTTATTTGATAATGAATACTGTCATGCTTCCCTTCGTTTGTCCATGTTCCGTTTTCATATTTAATTAAATATAATCCTTCAATACTGCCGACATATAAATATTCGGGGTTTTTAGTGGATTGATATAATTTATATGCTTGTTGAAGTTCAACTATTTGATTTAAACCGGTAGGACTGACATCAAAAACACCTTGTGAACTTCCCATCAGTAATTTTTTTTCTCCGGTTTCGGGAACAATAAATTCTGTCATATCCCAACCCTCAGAAACATTATCGATTTTTACGAATTTTTCAACTGTTAAACTGTCTTGCAGATAATATATTGCATTAATTGTTGTCAAAAACAATTGACCGTTGTGCCTTATTGCGTCTGTAACAGAACCTCCCGGTAATCCGGTATATTCATTCCATTTTTTAAAAGGTCCTGTGTAGTCGGCACAATATATTCCGTCATCATCATTAAAAAACCAAAGTGGTGCATTATCTATTTCTTGGTTGCAAAATGTTGAATAAATATAGTGAGAAGTCAAGCCTCCTGTTTCTTCATTCAGGTGTTGAGTAATATTCCCTTTTTTATCAAAAACGATAATTCCGTTATTAAATGTTCCGAGAGCGTATGTTCCGTCATGAAGCATTTCACACGAGTATAAAGAACTTCCTGCAATTAGCTCATCGTTACTTGTAATAAAAGGGCTTATTGCATTTTTATTTTTTGATGTGTCGTACAGAAAAAAACCGGAACTTCGAGTAACAATTAATATGTTATTTTCATCATAAGGTAACATTCCGTATATTCTTGAATATGCAAATTGTTCTCCTCCGGGTATTAGTACTGCCTTGTCATCTTTTATAATTGAGAGACCTTTTTCCCACTCGCGAATGTATAATTTATTATTAACCGAAAAAGATAAGTGAAAAATTGTTTTGTCAGGTTCTATGTGTCGTATATGATTTAATAATTTTCCGTTTGCATCAATTTTTAAAGGTAAATCCATATAAAAAATTTTCTCAAAACTTTGAAAATAAACCCTGTTGTCTGCGATTAAAGTTTTCCAAACAGAAGAAAAGTCTTGAACGGTATTTTCCGGATAATACTCAATGAACAATGAATAAAAATTTATATTTCCTGACGAATCGGGTAATAGCACTCCGAAGTCGCTTTCAGAGCCGTAAAAAACAAGATTATTATCCGTAACGGCTAATGATTTAATTATTGTACTGTAAGGATTGTTATAACTTTTCCAAGTTTTTCCGTCGAAGGTTTTGAGTCCGTAGTTACAACCAAAGTACATAACACCTCTTTTATCTTGTGTTATTGCCCATACTTGTCCGGCATCTCCGTAATCTTTGTCTGTGTATTTTTCAATAAAAGGTAAGCCGTCTTTATTAATCTGAGAAAATGACATAATCGGCATAAGACCGACTATAATTATAAAAAGAAAAAACTTTTTCATATATTTTATTTTATTTAAGCTTAAAGGCTTAAAAGTGTTCCTTAAATACTTTACTTTAATACAATACAGACAGAAAATATCTGTTATAGTTGCATATACAACAAATGTCATGCAAATTATTCTATAAAAGTAAAAAAAAAATAAAAATTTAATGCTTCAACACATTTTTTTTTGATAATAACCTGAGTTCGATATAAGATTTGTTCACAGTTTCAAACAATTAGCTTCTAAACAAAACATTTTTTTGCAGTATTATCGGGATAATTCAAGAAAATTTGGTGAAGTTTAGGAGTTAATTATTTGAAATCTTTAAAAGAAAAAACAAAAGCACATCATCTTTGAACAGAAAACCTTTCATAATAACCCGTTATAATTTCTTGATTTTCAATTCAAATCTAACGTAGGGCTTGCTGATTTTCTCGGCCTTAAAAACAGCTTATTTCTGATTTTTTTATTTTATCATCACAAAAATACAAGTCAAAAATTTGGATTTGTGTTTTTGTAAAATTTAAAATCGAAAAATATAGC